>JBHITY010000007.1:0-3424 GCA_042138585.1 Candidatus Nitrosopumilus sp. | reverse complement strand
TTACGGAGTAACAGAACGTACTGGTTCACAAAAGACAGAGATATTGCTAATCAAAAATGACGGTGAGCTAAAGTATTCAGTAACAGAGCAAGGATATCTTCAACCAGACATACGGTCTCAGCTAGATGAAAAGACACTAAACAAAATCAAGGCACTAATCAAAGAGACTGGATTCATGCAGATTCCTTCAGAATCTTTTCCAGTATTTGAGAATGTAACTGAATATCAAAAATCAAATGTAAAAATTACTTTGAATGGACGCAACCAGGAGATTCATTGGCCTCAACAAAACGTAACCAGTGGCTTTATTCCTCCAATTATTACCATGGTCGAAGCAGAACTTGATGCGATAATATCTGACATTCGTGAATAGGTACAAATACAGTCGGAGAAGAATTAGTGTATGCTTCCATTATCTGGAGAACGTAAAGACGCCAAAGGAATTGTTTGCGGTAGAGCAGAGTCATCTGATATCTTACGCGGCACAACTACTCTGAAACGTGGATTTGCCCACATGCTAAAGAACGGAGTTGTTATGGATGTCACAAATGTAGAACAAGCCCAGATAGCAGAAGAAGCAGGCGCAGTTTCTGTAATGGTATTGGACAAACTTCCATCTGACGTTAGAAAGGCAGGTGGCGTTGCAAGAACTGCAAGTATTAGAATTATTGAAGAAATTATGGATTCAGTTACAATTCCTGTAATGGCAAAATGTAGAATTGGTCATGTGAATGAAGCTTTGGTTTTGCAAGAGACAGACGTTGACATGATTGATGAATCCGAAGTTTTGACTCCAGCTGATGAGCTACGTCACATTTGGAAATGGGACATGACAACACCTGTTGTTAATGGCGCTCGTTCTTTGGCAGAAGCCTTGAGAAGAATTGAAGAAGGAGCTTCTATGATCAGAACTAAAGGAGAACCAGGAACTGGTAATGTTGCTGAAGCCATCACTCATATCAAAAAAGTAAATGATGAATTGAGAACTATAAAGTCAATGTATGACATTGGTGATAATCAAGATTTAGTTAGAATGGCTCGTGAATTCAAAGTATCTTATGATATTGTAGAGCAGACTGCAAAACTAGGAAGACTACCTGTTGTTAATTTTGCAGCAGGAGGAATTGCAACTCCAGCTGATGCAGCATATTTGATGTCATTAGGATGTGATGGAATCTTTGTTGGTTCAGGAATCTTTGCAGCAAATGATGCAGCAGAACGTGCAAGAGCTATAGTACTTGCAACAACATTCTGGAATGAAGCAGACAAGGTCAAAGAAGCACAAAAGATGATTGATGAAAGACAATCAATGTTAGGATTAGATGTTAAAACCCTCGAGTTACGTATGCAAGACAGAGGCGGTTCAGCATGAGTACAAAAATTGGTATTCTAGCCATACAGGGCGATGTTGCTGAAAATGTATCATCACTGGTAGCATCAATTGCTGACTTGAATCAGGATGCAACTGTTCATGTTGTAAAGACTCCTGAGGAGATTTCACAAATGGATGGACTGGTAATTCCTGGTGGCGAGAGCACAACCATTGGACAATTATCCTTGGTTAATGGCTCTCAAAAAGTAATCAAGCAAAAGGTAGAGTCTGGAATGCCTGTTTTAGGAATTTGTGCTGGAATGGTGTTACTTGCAAACAATGCAACTGATAGAGTTGTTGGAAAGATGGAGCAACCACTGTTTAATTTTCTAGATATTGAACTAGAGCGCAACTCTTTTGGTCGCCAACGCGAATCATTTGAGGCAAAAATCGCAATGGACTCTATTGGAATCTCTGAATACCACGGAGTATTCATTCGAGCTCCTGCAATCTCATCTACTTCAGATGATGTAGAAGTTTTGGCAAAATTTGATGAAAAAATTGTTGCAATCAAGAAAGGAAACATTATTGGAACATCATTTCATCCAGAGCTAACAGATGATTTGGCAGTTCACAAGTATTTTGTGAATCTGGTCAAAGAATCTAAAAACTAATTTTCTATTTCTTTACCATAAATTCCAACATGGAATTTTTTTGATTTTTGAATCCTTTGAATCTATTTCTTATAGTCACCTCAGTCACGTCTGAAGCTTCTGCAAGATCACGTTGAGTAATCAATTCACCATTTTTGATGCAAGATACATACAATGCAGTTGCAGCAAGACCCATCGGATCTTTTCCAGCAGATTCCTTACTTTCTTGTACTTCCTGAAGTACTTTAATGGCATATCTTTTCGTTTTTTCTGAAAGTTCTAATTTACTTGAAATTCGGGAAATGCATTGAATGGAATTTACAACAGGCATTCTTAGTTGTAATTCATGGTGCAACAATCTATAACACCTAGCAACGTCTTTGCGTTTTACATTAGCTGCAACAGAAATATCTTTTAGTGTTCTTGGGGTTTCGGTATCTCTGCATGCAGCATAAAGAGATGCAGCAATCATTGCAGAAATAGATCTTCCACGTACAAGTTTTTTCTCCAATGCCTTCCTGTAAATATAAGCAGCTTTTTCCAGAACGTTTGAAGAAAGTGCAATCTTGTCTTTCATTCTGGATAATTCATTTAGTGCTTGTCTGAGATTTCTGTCAACGGGTTCTTTAGATTGACTTCTGCTATCCCATGTTCGTAGTCTTTCAATAGTACTTTTCATAGAAGATGAGAGAGGCCTTCCAGTAGAATCTTTGTTAACTGGATTAATTACAGTAGACAGCCCCATGTCGTGCATCAAAAGTGAGGAAGGTGCACCAGTTCTTGCAGGATTCACATTGCTTTCAGTTTGAAATGATCTCCATTCGGGACCAGATTCTGTTAATTTTTCAGTTACAACATATCCACATTTGCTACAAAATTGCTCTCCTGTGACACCATCAGTTAGGAGTGAATTTTTTCCACAACGAAAACAGTTGGATTCTTTACCTAAAGTAACCATGGAAGTTGCTCTTACGCTTCCACCTTTTTTATAGAAATTTTTGTAGAGAGATCATCAGAATTTTGGGATTCTAATAATATGTCCGTATTGGCCAAAACGGTTTGGTCAGACAAGTCACCATCAAGTGTTAAAGCATCACGGAATTTTTTGTACAGTGTTGCATCCATCTTTGTTTTGAAAAACAGAAATTCTAACTCTAATCTCTTTAATCGATTCATCTCTGCTAATTCTTCAGCAATTCTTTTAGTCATTTTCTATCTGCATGTTTTTTACATAATTTGATTATGGCGATTGTTCAGACATAAAAACAATAATCAAACCTATTACTGCAACTGCAACTCCACCTCCTATGCGAGCAATTAATCTAATATTCATTATTCATAATTTCATAACTTCTGGAATTTAACTATCACGTTGATTCTCACATCACCAACTTCTTTTAGGCTCAAACTAAGAGAGTTTTTTCATCCAAAAAGAAGTTAATCCTTCTCTAATTTTTCA
>JBHITY010000006.1:2722-17160 GCA_042138585.1 Candidatus Nitrosopumilus sp. | reverse complement strand
TGTATATGCCACGAATTAAAGAAAAACTAATTGAATCATATGATAACGATAAAGTATTCAAATTCTTACACATTCCAGTACAAAGTGGAAGTGATAAAGTTCTACATGATATGAAGAGAGGTCATACTGCTGGAACATTCAGAGAAATAGTAAAGAAAGCAAGAGAAAGATTCCCAGACTTTACAATATCAACTGACATCATTGTTGGATTCCCATCTGAGACAAAAGAAGACTTTGAGAAAACAGTGGATCTCCTAGATGAGACAAGACCAGATGTGGTAAATCTCTCAAAATATAGTGCAAGACCTGGAACAGAGGCAGCTGAATGGGAGCAAATTGATGTTGCAGAAGTAAAGTCAAGAAGTAAGAGAATTTTTGAGCAGATCAACAAAATATCATTAGAGAACAACAAAAAGTGGATCGGATGGAAAGGAGATGTTCTCTTTGATGAGCAGACAGATGAGGGAATCAAAGGAAGAAACTTTGCATACAAGCCAGTATTTGTCCCTGAGCAAGTAGGCATTGGTCAATTACATGAAATTGAAATCATTGATGCCACTCAAAATAGCCTTCTAGGAAAGATCGCAAGCTAAATTTTTTAGATCTAAAATTTGATTAAAAAAACGTAAGAAGGTTTTTTATGGAATTTAGAGAATAAGATCTGAAATGAGTTTTCAAGTAAAAGAACCAGTTTTAGTTATAGGTCTTGGTGGTGCAGGCTCAAAATTAGCACTCAAGGCAAAAGATTCACTAAATTCAGATTGCCTCTTAGTCAGTAATGATTCAAAGGACTTTGCAGGAGATGTACCTTCTGTACATGTTTCAACAGATTCAGTAGTAAATCCATCAATGCAACTAATCAGAGGCTCAACTTACAATGTTTCTGAAGAAATTAAATCAAAGATTTCAGGCTATTCTACAATTGTAATGATGAGTAATTTGGCTGGAAAAGCAGGCTCAGCCATGGCTCCAGTTGTTTCAGAGATGTGCAAAGAAGCAGACATTGGACTAGTTTCATTTGCAATTATGCCTTTCAAGTATGAAAAAGACAGAATTTTCAATTCAGGTGTATCACTAAAAAGAGTTAGAGAAAACTCAGAGTGCACTGTTGTGCTTGACAATGACTCTTTGCTAGAGAGCAATCCAGACTTGACCCCAAAAGCATGCTATGACATTGCAAACTCTGCAATTATGCACGTAGTTGAGTCACTTGGAACCTCAGAAATGTCTTCAGAGACAAACATCTTGACTACAAGCAAAGAAGGACAAGACATTGAAGACTCTCTTAGAGACTCACTCAAAATGCTATATGAAAACGCCCCACCAAACTCTGTAAAGCGCTCAATGCTTTATGTCGTTGGAGGAAGTAACATTCCAGTGGGAGTACTAAATTCAATTACAAACCTTACAAGTGGAATTCTAAATGAAAGCAATTCACAAATTGACATGACTTCAGAATCTGAAGAATCTAAAGTTGTAATGTTGTCATCTATTCAAGGAATGACAAAGTTTGATAACTATGATCCACTTGGAATGATTCCACAAGAAGACACACTTGATTGGTCTACACCAGACTGTAGCATCGATTGTGAACTAGACTTGTATCAATTAGAATAAAATAATTTTTTAAAACTAAAATTTTTTTGAGAAAAGATTATTCTTTTTCTTTCTTCTTTGGTTCTTCTTTTGCTGGTGCTTCTTTAGTTGATTTTTCTACTTTTTCTTCAGCCTTAGGTTCTTCTTTTGCTGGTGCTTCTTCTTTCTTTGGTTCTTCCTTCTTTGGTTTTTCTTCTTTCTTTGGTGCTTCTACCTCTGATTCAACTTCAGCTTCTGGTTCTTCAACTTCTGCCTCAACTTTGGTTTCTTCCTTTGTTGGTTCTTCTACTTTATCTTCAACTTTTGGAGTTTCTTTTTCAGGAGTTACTTTAGATTCAATTTCCTCTTCATAAGGAGAAACAAGAACATAACCTTCATCGGTCTTACTCATTCTAACTCTAATCTTTCTTGGAGGACTTCTAATTCCTTTAGACCAAATTTGATGAGCTAAGTCTTCTTCAATTTTAATATCTTCAACTTTCATGTGATGACGAGCAAATTCTTTAATCATGTTTATTGCTCTGACTGCTCTGTGTTGTGATTGTGAGAGTAATACTTTACCAAGTGGAATTGTATAAACACGTTCTACTTCTTGAGACATCTATCCTACCTCCACATCAGTTGATCTCCAAGCTCTACGTTTTGGATTTGTTCTAACACTTCTCTTTGTCTTGAGAATAATCCATGCGGGTACTGGTGATGCCTGTTTTGTTTTCTTTAACAGACGAATCTTCCTTGGAGATGACTTACGTGCAGCCATAGATTTTCAGGCACGCGGAGCTCTTTTTAAATGAATCTCAGGATTTTAGGCTATCATGTATCTGTTTTAGGACTCTAGCAGATGCACCCCAGACAATTTTGTTTTCATATTCAAAGGTAAACATTTCCTGAATAATGTTGTGTGATGGATCAGGATCATGTGCCATAGTATTCAATAAAGAATCAAGAGGCATGTGAAAAATTTTTTCAACTTCGCGATTTGGTGAAAGAGGAGGAATTTCATCTACAACAGCAACAAATGGCAAAATTTTGAATCCAGAATTCAAAGTAATCACAGGTTCTAGTTGACCAACTACCTGGTCTTTGGAAATTGTCAAACCAATCTCTTCACTTGTTTCGCGTAATGCAGTATCTAAAAGATCTGAATCATCTGAATCTAATTTTCCACCTGGAAATGAAATTTCACCTGCATGAAATTTCATGTGTTTTGGTTTTTCAGTCATTACAACAATTGGTTCATTTCCATAAATTACAACCAGAACAGATGCTAATCGATATTCTCCAGGATCATCAATGATGGGATGAATTGTACTAGTAAGAGTTGATTTGATATTTTCAAGAATCATTTTTCTTCTTTCCTACTTTTCCATATGGGTTTTGGTATTCAAAGGTTTTAACCAAGGATGCAAAAAATGACAATATGACAATCAGGTATGAAGCTAATCCTCCTAAAATTTTATCGGATGTTGATACTGATGAATCAATTAAGAAATTCATTGAACGGATAAAAAATATTTCAAAAAAATGTGATGCAATTCATCTTACAGAAAATGTATTAGGATTTCAAAGAGTTTCTCCATTAGAGGTTGGAAAAATAATTAGAAAAGAAATTCCAGATTTGCCAATTACAGTAAGCCTTAGAGTCAGAGACAAATCCGAAGAAGAGATTTTTGAGTTTGTTGAGGACTGTGTTGACATTGGCTTTTCAGGAGTGCTGATTTTGATGGGAGACCCGTCACAAACAGGAAAGCCAGACTCTGGACAGATTCCAAGTTTGACTCTAAAAAAACTAAGAGAGAAAAAGCTAGATGCAAAAATTGATTTGTATCTTTCAGTATCAAACAAACCAAATTTCTCTAAACTTGGAAAGAAGTTAGATGCAAAACCAAAAGGATTCATGACTCAGGTAGTTCAAAACGTAGAACAAGTACAAGCACTAGCAGACAATCTGAAGGAATTTTCAATCATTCCAATCATCTTATTCCCTTCACAAAAAAATGAAAAATCTGCAAAGTTTTTGGGTTTGGATTTAGAATCATACAGTCAAGAATTTGAAGAATTGTTAAAAAAATCACACGAGATTACAGGTGATGTCTTGGTCACATCTCCAAATGATTTTACAGGATTAAACGAATTTTTGAGTAAAACAACTCTCTAAAGTACAAAGTATGATGCTTTAGGATGATGAACAACTATTGCAGCAGTTGATTGTTCAGGAACTATCTGACCGGATTCGGTTAATTCCATTCCAGATTTTTCAGGTTCCAAAAGTTTCCATACCAATTGATGTTGCAATACATCAGGACAGCTAGGGAAGCCCCAAGAGTACCTTAAACCGCCTTTATCCAAATTCAATTCAGATTTTATTTTACGATTAATCCATTCAGCTAATGCTTCAGCAACTTCAACTGCCAATCCATGTAGATAGTATGCATCAGTATACTTGTCCTCTTGATTCCATTGTTCAATAATATCTGCAACTTTGTTACCAACTGTAACTGCCTGAAATGCAACAACATCATCATTACCAAAATAATCAGTCAAACATAGATGCTCAGGTTTTGTAGAACGAGGAAAGTCAAATGTTACATCATCGCCATGAGGATTTTCCACAGATAGTTTTCCATCCTTATTATGACATTTGAAATAACCATAAACTACTTCAGGCTCAAACAGTTTTTCTCGAATTATTCGAATCTTCCATTGGCTAAGCAATTGTTCATGATCAGCTTCAGATTCAGAGCCGGCTTTACCCCTTAGACCCCATGAGAGTTTGAAGAGTGATTTTTTGTCAATTAGCTTCCATACTTCATCCATCTTGATTTGATCTAACATTAGACGAATTGGTTCACCGATAGTTTTTGGAGAAGGTGCAGGTACTGGTTTGATGTCACTTTTTGGCAAACTGGCGGGATCAACTGTTGCAGTAGATCTCTCCTTCCAATTTTCTAATTTTTCTTTCCATTCTGCCAAAAGTTTTGGTTTGTCATCAGAGATCAAAGTATCCATGGTTTTTAGTCCTTCAAACATGGTATTACAGTAAAAGACACCAGGTTCATAGATTCCATCTTCTTTTGCAATACGATTAATGTAATTGCTGTTAATTGCTGCACCACCACAAAGAATCGGAATATTCATTTTGTTTTTTCTTGCATGTTCTACAAAGAATTGCATTTGTTTTGATGTAGACACTAGTAATGCAGAAAGTCCAATTGCATCAGGATTTACTTCATCTATTTTCTCAAGAAATTTCTGTAAAGGAACTTGTTTTCCAAGATCATAAACAGTATAACCATTATTTTGGAAGATAGTCTTTACCAAATTCTTTCCAATATCATGAACATCGCCATAAACGGTTCCCAAAACCAGTTTGCCTTTGCTTGAACCCTCTTCTTTGACTAGATACTTTTCAAGTTCACCAACAGCTGCCTTCATACATTCAGCAGATTTCAAAACAAATGGAAGAATTAACTCTCCTGCTCCAAACTTGTCACCAACTTCTTTCATTGCAGGCAACAAGTCTTCATTGAGAGTTTGAATTGCGCCATCATGAGTTACTTCAGGAGGAGCATCAAGTGAAAGTACACCATCAGTATCTTTTAGAATTTCAGTTTTGCCAAGTTTATCTGATATAGCTGAAACAACATCATTTTCAATTCCATCTTTGAGTCTGTTTACAATTCTAAAGTTAGACCTCTTTCCTGCAGGCCAAGATGGGTCTACATCTACTTTTTTTGATGCAGTACTGGTTTGAGGTCCTGCATTCTCAAAGTATGTGATTAGTTCAGACAGTGCGTTAGGATGAGTGTTAAAGATTAGGTCTTCAGCAAGTTTTCTTTCCTTTTCATCAATCTCCCCATATGGAATAATCTCTTTAGCATTAACAATAGCAGTATCAAGACCTACCTTTATTGCATGATGTAAAAATACAGAGTTTAGAATTTTCCTAGCATAAGGTACCAGTCCAAAACTAATGTTGCTTAGACCCAATGTAGTAAAAGAGTCAGGGAATTTTTCTTTGACTAGTTTAATTCCCTCAAGTGTATTTTTTCCAGCATCAAGGAATTCATCCTCACCAGTTGCAAGTGTAAATGTAAGAACATCAAAGATGAACTGATCAATTTTTAATCCATATTTTTTACCAGTTTCAAATAGTAATTCAGCTGTCTCTAGTTTTTGCTGAGGAGTCTTTGCCATTCCGTTTGGTCCAATGCACAATGCAATTGCAGGCAAACCATACTTTGCCATTATTGGTGCTAGTTTCTCAAATCTACTTCCATCACCTTCAAGATTAATAGAATTGATGATTGGTCTTCCAGGAATCTGTTTTACAGATGCATCGATTACATCAGGATCAGTTGAATCTATTACTAAAGGTGCATCAATTTCCAAGCTTAGACGCTTTACAAGATTTAACATGAATTCTTTTTCATCAGAGCGTTCAGTTGTTGCAACACATACGTCAAGACAGTGTGCTCCATCTTCGACTTGAGTTCTGCCCAAATCAACCAATCCATCATAATCATCTCCCAGAACCAGTTGTTTTGCCTTGCGAGAACCTTGTGTGTTAATTCTCTCACCAATGATTAGCGGAGCAGGAATTTGCTTTAGGTCAACTGCCTTTAGTGCAGAACTTACTCTAGGGGTGGTCAATATTGTAAAATCATCTCGGTTTTTGTAAATACTTAACTCTGATTTGAGCTGGCTTTTTCGTCAATTACTTTTCTTAGAACTTTGATGTGCTCGGGATTTGTTCCACAACAGCCTCCAATTATTCGAACTTTTTTGTATTGATTAAGAAAATCACCCAATGCCTCACCCATTTTCTCAGGAGTCATCTTGTAAACTGCCTGTCCACCTTCATTTTCAGGCATGCCGGCATTTGGGACCACCAAAATATTATGTTCATTTTGCTCATCAAGCCATCTAACACTTGGCGTCATCTCAATTGGACCAGTAGAACAATTCATTCCAAAGATGTCAATTCCCATATCAGAAACTGTGGTGTATGCAGCTTGAATGTTAGTACCTAGTAACATTTTGCCGTATTGATCTAGTGTTGTGTTTGCAATAATCGGAACTTTCTTTCCGGTTTTCTCCATTGCTTCATGACATGCTTCAATAACCAGTTTTACTTCCAAAATATCTTGACTAGTTTCAATTAGTAGTGCATCAACTCCGCCAAGAATCAATCCTTCTGCTTGTAGCTCAAATGCTTCTTTAATTTCATCAAGAGGTTTTTGTCCCAAATCAGGATCATTTGAGCTTGGCAAAAATCCTGATGGTCCCATAGAACCAATCACATATCGAGGCCTGTCAGAATATTCCTGACATACTTCAGATGCAAGTTGTGCAATTTTTTTGTTAAACTCAATTGTTTGATCACCAAAACCATATTCATCTAGTTTAATTTTGTTTGAACCAAAAGAGTTTGTCTCAATACAATCAGCTCCTGCATCAAGATAATGTCTGTGAATTTGTTTAATCCAATCAGGATGAGTTTCGACTAAACCATCATTGAATCCATCTTGATTGTTTGGAAAGTCTTCAGGTTTTGGATTGAACTTTTGAATTTCAGTTCCCATTGCACCATCAAAAAGCAAAATTCTATTTTGTAATGCATCCAAAAATGGTTCTTTTTCGGCCAATTTAATTTGAAAATGAATCTGTACAGTTTAACTCTTTTCAGAAAAAACCACGAATCACAGTAGTATTGATACGTATGTTGAAATTAGGTCAGAGGCAATTTTTTGGTACATTTATGCAAAAAGTTCAAGTAAATAATCTAGTTCGTAGTGCCACCTTTTTTCAGCACGCTGGGATATCTATCGTCTTTGTATTCATGCCTATCATTGGGCAAGGTGTTACAGAGTCAGTCTTTGAGATAGGCCTTTTGGTAGCCTCGTTTAGTTTTGCCCAGATACTCTCTGAAATATACTTTGGAAGACACTCAGACAAAAAGGGAACCAGGCTCAAGTTCATCAGGATTGGCTTCATTGGATGTGCAATAGCATTTGGAATGCATTACTTTGCAACAGACCTTTCCATGTTCTTTTTGGTAAGAATTGCAGCCGGAGTTGCAAGTGGAATAATGATTCCAGCAATGATCGCATATACCTATGAGGCAAATGTTGACAAAAAGAGAGCAGCAACCGTAATCTCATTTCATGCATTAGGGTGGATGGCAGGAATTGCAGCTGCAGGACTTGCAAATGACTTGCAACTGATCTTCTTGATCAGTGCTGCATCATTTATTGTCGGATTACTATTTACAATCAGACTACCAAATCCTGAACAAGAAAAGGAGGTAGAACCTGGAACAACAAAGAGAGTCATCTCCAAAAACAAGTTTCTTTTCTTGTCACTATTACTAAGACATATTGGTGCAGCTGCTGTTTGGACCATACTTCCAATAATGATTGTTGATAGATGGGGAGGAGAACTGTATCATATTTCAATTGTGTATACTGCAAACACGATAACTGCTTTTATTTTGATGAATGTGATGGCAAGTAAGATTCATCTTTCAAATATTACTAAATTCAAGATAGGAGTTGGCAGTACAACATTTGTCTTTGTGGGATTGGCATTTGTTACTGAATGGTGGATGGCAATGCCTTTCATGTCACTAGTTGGTGCAACATGGGCATTCTTGTTTATTGGAGGAAACTTCCATTTGATGGACAACAATCCACGTTCAACTTCAACTGGAATATTTAGCTCAACACTATCAATTGCAACAGTGGTTGGTCCTGTAGTTGCTGGAGGCATTGCGTTTGCCTTTGACTATGTTGCAGTGATGTACTTTGCAATTGCAATTATTATAACTGCATTTTTGGTATCATTAAAAGTCAGACAATAATATCATAGTCCTATTTCCTTTAGGAATTTGTTTATCTCTTCGTTTGCATGTTTTTTGATACGCAACCTATCTTCTTTTTTAACTGATGACATTGCATGTTTTAGGATTCTATCCACTAATTGTACTCCACTCTTAGCACCCTTTGAAAGGCCTAATTGATACAGGAGTGGTAAATTTGCAATTTCAGAATTTACCTTTACCTTGATTTGAGGGATTTTGGCTGGTTTTCGTGGAACAGATAGTTCTAGAGAATTTTCAACCACTCTACCTAGAATTTTGTCTAGATTTATGCCTAGATTTTTCTCCATTTTGGTGGATTTTTCCTTTTTAGCATTCATTATGATTCTCTTCATCTTCAAGAGAGCTTGATTGGATTCAACATCATCTAAATCATCTATGGATAAATCAATTCCATAGTCATCATGAAATGAACTGATGATAAATGACAAGGCTTCTTTTTTACAAGATTCTTTTGTTGTACCAAAAGGGCAGTTATCACAATTAGTAGTAAAATATCGAGTGCCACGTTGGCCAAAGCTTGACAAAACTATCTTGTCTTTTTCTTTGAGCTTGTGCATGCTTTTTGAAACCATTGTTTCATCAACATCAAGAGTTTTTGCAATTTCTTGATTAGAGTATGAACCCTCATCAATTAATTGAAGAATTAACTCTTCCAGTTCACCTCTAGAACGTCTCGAAGGCTCTTCTAATGCATCTGTAAAATAATGAGATACAATTTTGTCGCCAACATAGTGATTAATGGTGATTTTCTTGCCATCAAAATCTGCATTTAGTCCCGATTTTGATTCATCTCTAAGAATTTTTTGGATTAGTTTTTCAATATTTTTAATTTTGAATAATTTTAAATTTGATTCTATGTCTTTGAAAAAGATAGTCCGGTTACCTTGTGCATATTGATGATATAACTCCCATCTAATTTTTCTTTCATTACTTCTCTCAGCATATCTCATTAAATTACAAAAGTCATCAATTCGTTTCCAATTTACTTCAGATACATCATATCCTGAATCTTTAAGAAACAACGAAGTGTCTAATTTTTTTAAAAATTCTGAAAACTGTTTTTTAATATCTCGTTGAACTTGGCTTTTTTTGTTTTTGATGATTTCAAACAAATCATCTTTTTCAATGATAGGATCTGCTCGAAACTGTTTTGTCTCATATCTCATTATTTCCATAAATTCCAGATTTCCATCAATTAGTGAGGTTGGTGGAAAAATCTTTAATGCTGAAAGAGTATAATTTGAAACTCCCATACAGGCATTAAAAGACTTGAGTATTTATGCGTATTAATGCAACTAGATTCCAAGTATTTTTTAATTTAAAATTTTGATTCTTTAGCATTTGAGAAAAATAATTCTAAAGAATTTTCAAATTGTTTGTTAAGTTTTTGAAGATGGGTTGTGTCTACGGAAAGAGATTCTTGATCAAACCAAGGTGGAGATAGATACATGGAGCGATTCATCTCAACTTGAATCCAAGGAATTGAACCAGCACCATATGTTTTAGTGATATAGCCTCCATGGAAGGGATCATTTAGGGATATTTCTTGCCTATCAATAGAATAGGATTCAGAAATGCAATCAGCAAAAAGTTCAATCATTTCATCTGAACATGTGTTTCCATCTTGGTTTGATAAACAAAACAATGGTCGTTTTTTGTCCTTTTCATCAGGAGCAATTCCAGGGGCACTTGATGCCATTGAATGGCAATCAAGACACAATTGAAAGTCTAATTCTTCAAGACTCTTTTGTATTTCTCGATGATAGGGATTATAGTAAAACTCGATTAATGTATTTCTAAGTGATTCATCAGGTTCTTTTCCTTTGATGTAAATTTGTTTTTCATAACATGTCATGCTTTTGATTAGTCCATCAGGATTTTTTGGAGGCATATCTTGCAATGAACGGTTAAGATCAACAAATGCTCTTGCAATATTTGTTTTAATTACACGTTGTACTTTATCACCTAAATCATACAATTCTATAACAAAAGGATCTGAATCATCAAAGAGATCTTTGTTTGTGATGGATAGGTGTCCATCAAGCTCTTGAGGTTTTCTTAATCCACCATGAGGAATTGATAAAAGAACAGGAAGTTTATTCATTCTAATCCTTCTGCTGTTCCATCACGACGAACTTCAGCGACGCCCTGAAAACCTGGTTGTGTTTGTAATTTCATTATTGCATGAATGGCACCATGATAAAAGGAGTATCTATCTTTGACAGATATTTCATACCCCATCTCTTTTAGATACTTTACTATCTCAGTTCGAAATCCTCCAGATTCTATACTGATGGTTCCATTAATTGAACAATGAAATCTTGGTTTTTCAATTGCAACGCTCATTGGTAGATCTCCATCAATGATTCTTGAAAGAAATTGAGTAACTGTAGAAAAGATTCTTTGACTTCCAGGACTGCCAAGAACCATCCAGAGTTTAGAATTGTTGAAAATCAATGCAGGTGAAACTGAAGTCCAAGGAATTGCATTAGGTCTAATATAGAAAGGATGGTTTGGATTGCTAAATTCAAATGCTGACATGTAATTGTTGTACAAGAATCCCAGACCCTCAGCAGCGGCTTTAGCACCATAAGCCAGTTCTATTGACTGAGTAATCCCTACTGCATTTCCTTCACTATCCATAGTGGAAAGGTGAGTTGTATCATCACCACCAAATACAGGATCAATCATAGGTAAAGTTGCATCCATTGAATTATGAATTGATGTTGCCATTTGTTTTGCAAAACTTCTTTGAAGATGTATTTTTTCTTCAATTTGATCATAAGTATGACGATTAAATGGTCTTTGAATTCTATGGAAAAATGCCTTTCGAAAAGTCTCTGCAACAAAATGATATGAACTAGGTTTTGAACTTCGTAAAAACTTGGAAGGGAGATGATTTAACATCATCAATGTAAGAAGTAATGTGCCTCCTGCAGCTGGGGGAGGTAAAGTAACAACTGAAACATGTCTATATTTTCTTCTAATTGGTTTTCTCAAAAGTGGTTCAGGAATGTATGCCAAATCTTCTTCTCTAATCAAGCCATGATTATTTTTCATGTCTTTAACAATTTTTTTGGCAATTTCTCCTTGATAGAATATACGATATCCATATTCAGAAATCGATGTAAGTGTTTCAGAAAGATCTTCTTGAATAAATCTGTCACCTACATTGTAGGGAACTAAACCGTCTTTTAGAAAATATTTTGCCCCAGATTTTGATTTGATTGAAAAAAAGTTTTTTAGTTCTCTCACTTGCAAATCATGTTGAAGTTGGGTAATTTTGTAACCCTTTTTTGCAATACGGATGGAGGGCGCAACAATCTTTTGCCATTCCAAGGTACCATATCGTTCATGTAAAAATCCAATCATAGACAAAGTGCTTGGAACAGTAGTTGACTTGTATCCAAGTCTTCGATTTTTTTTACTTGCGTAAACGGATGAATGTGCCAAGGATGGTGAACGACTAGAACCATCAACTGCGTATGATTTTCCATTGAAATGGATTATTCCCATAGATTGACCACCTAGTCCAGAAGCTTGAGGCTCACATACGCCTAATGCTAATGCAGTGGCACATGCAGCATCAATTGCATTACCGCCCTTTTTGAGCATTTCAACGCCTGCTTTAGTTGCATTAGGGAATGCAGATGCAACCATTCCATTTTTTGCAACAGAACATTTTTTGTCTTTGGTTTGAGTAAATGATGATTCTATTTGTTCAATATTCATGTAATTTCCTCAAGATCACTTGTTTTCATCAGTTGCAAATTTGTGAATTGTTAATACCAGAAGAAGAGCCCTATCAATTAAGCTGTCTTTAATGATGTATTCGTTTGGAGAACGATATTCCGCACCCAAAGGTCCCATCCCTTCTAAAGATGGAATCTCTGGAGGAACATGACTAATATCTGAAGAGATGTCTCGGTGAATGGGATTTATTTTAATGTCCAATCTGTTGGCGATTTCTTTAACCATTTCATACATTTTCTTGGTGTTAGAATTTTCAATGTAGGGATCACGACGTACTCCTTTAGAAATTTCTACATCTAATTTCAAATCTTCTTGTTTTTTTAAAATAGATTTGATTTGTCGTTCAGTTTTATTTGCATCAGTTTTATTTTTGAATGTGGTGTAAAATGAAACAGAACCATGATCAGGAGAGTTACCATAAGATGTTTGTCCACGAATAGACATGATTCTAATTACATTGTCTGATTTTGATAGTTTTTTTATTGAAAGAATTTTTTTGCAAAGGATAGGAATCAACTCAGAAATTGTTGGACGGTTAGATTCTGTTATGTTTGACACTTCAAGTTTGAATTCATCTCTTCCAGAAGCAGATGTGACAATACCTCCGCCAAGTTTTCCCCACTTTAAGCCAATTACATATTTTGCATTTTTAGAATATGATTCAATGAAGGGTTTTGCATACTCTCCTCCCAAACTATCATCAGTAGTAAGCAATACTCCACAATTGATCTTTTTCAATTTTTTAGAGAATCTTAATGCTTGTAGTGCAGAAAGCATTACTGCAATTCCGCCTTTGCTTTCAGCGATTCCTGAGCCAAATATTCGTGATTTCTCTTCTCTATACTGCACAAAGTCTCTTGCAGCATAAGGCGTATCCAGATGGGCAACTAGTAGAACATCATTAACCTCGCCCTCATGATTGGTAAAATATAGAATGTCTCCAATGTCAAACTGTTTATGAATATGCACAGAGAATCCCAGATGAGACAGTCGTTTTGTTATTATGGTTCCTAATCTATTGACATTTTCAATATTTCTGACACTAGTGTTAATTGTACACATCTCTTGAAGTAGACTAACGGTAGTTCTTAGATGACTGCGAAGATAACTTCTTGCAGCAACTCTAAGTGGTTGAGCACGTAGGTTTTCTACAGCAGCCATTTGTGGGTTTTGTAAAGGAGATTCACCAAAACATCTAATCACTGCAACATCTAGTAGTTTGTTGATTAAAGATTCAAAGGTATATCCAGCTGTTTTAGCGGCATGTACAAATGAGCCTTGAATACCAAGACTAGCCATAGAGTTTAATTCTAAAATGTACATGTGTCCATCTTTGTCCATGCGAAAATCTGCTCTGCAAAAGTCATGGATTCCAAGTTTTTTGTAAGCAGTAATGCAAAGTCGTTTCATCTCTTCGACTTGGTCTTTAGTTAATTTTGCTGGACAGATTTTATCCAGGGGTTTTACTAGTTTATCAGATTTTGTTTGAATTTTATCAGGATCTCCTCCTAGATCAATCTCAACTATTGGTAGAACTTCAACGGTATCTGCATTACCAATTAATCCTACTGCAAACTCTCTTCCTGGGATAAATTGTTCAACTAATGCATCTTGATGATATTTCTCAATCTGTTTTTTTACTGCTACTCTCAAGTCATCCCAATTATCAACAACTTGCATTCCCATAGATGTTGATTCAGCTTTTGGTTTTACAATTACAGGAAAAATCAAATCGTCAAAATTGTCTTCATGGCTTGAAAATACCCAGAATCCAGGAGTAGGAATGTTGTTTCTCTGTAAAACAAGTTTTGTCATCACTTTGTCTTGGACTATAGCATGTGCTTCAGGGCCAGAACCAAGATACGGTACTCCCAGCATTTCAAGTATAGCAGGGACATGCGTGTATCGATTGTGGCCTTGTAGTCCATATGCCATGTTAAAGACAAGACCTGGCCTTTCTCCATCCATAACTTTGGGCATAAAGTCATGCATCTCATCAATTGCATGCATGTTTGCCTCAATCAGTTTAACAGTATGTCCACCTTTTTCAAGAGCCTTTGCAACTCGCTCAATTGCTTTAGAAGAATAATGCTCTTTTGTTGGAAACTCTGAGATGTTAATTACATCTGTTGCTTCAATTTTTTTTTTGTTATACATTAAAGCTACTTTCAACAAACATCTAGATTGAAACAGGTAAAAAAAGTGA
>JBHITY010000006.1:0-2712 GCA_042138585.1 Candidatus Nitrosopumilus sp. | reverse complement strand
TTTAGGTAAAAACAATACACCTTTCCACTATAAGGCATAGAATTTTTTTGAAGATTTAGAATGGCTCAAACTAAAGCCCAAAGAAGTGCTGCAGCTATAAAGGCTGCAAGGACTCGTAAACGAAACGCCAAGCTAAAAGCTGAAGCTGCAACAAAGACTGCTGCTAAAAGAAAGAGATCAGCAGCTTCCAAAAAACGTGCAGCAACTAGTGCTCCAAAAAAGCGAAGTGTTTCAAAACGTAGTGCTCCAAAAAGAAAGACTGCTTCTAAAAAGGCCCCTGCAAAGAGCAAGGCCTCAAAGAAAGCAGCTCCAAAAAGAAAGACTGCAACTACATCAAAAGGAAGAAGACGATAAATGAATTCTAATCTTTTTCTAGCCACAAATTGCTGCCTAAAACTAGAAAAAGAGTTTACTGACAATTCTAATTTTTTCCATTTTTTCTTTTTTTAAAAAATCAATGAGATGTGAAGTAAAATGAATGTAGAATGCAAAAACTGTGGAAAAGAATTTGAATATTGTACAAGCGATTTTTGTTGTGAAAAGTGTGCTGAAGATTATTACATGCATCCAAAAATGGATTAAAATTAAGATAAACCAAATCGTTCACAAAGTTAATCTACCAGATCTGCTCCCTAATTGTTCGTGATAGGTGTTTATCAAAAATGCCATGGTTCTAGAATGGAACTAGTGAAAACTCCAGTTTTACTTTCTGAAATAGGAGTTATCGAACTTTCTTTATGTGAGAGTTGTAGTAGAGGATATTTTTAGATAGAAGGTGAAGAAAGTGGGCAGCTGTCTGGTTTGTGGAAGAAAATTTTATGATGATTTTGGAAATTATTGTTCATATCAATGTGAGACAATATCACGAGTATCAAAAAAGAAATTTTACAATAAAAAGGACTTGATATAATGAGTGGTTTCTTAGGAGACAAATCAAATATGATTGTACATCATTTAGCAAACAAAAAAACTGAATGCAATATTTATCACATTGAGATGAAAGATCGTGAATACTTTACGCCAGATACTTTGGATAATGCAAAGTCAAAAGATTACGAATCTTGTAAATTTTGCATAGATTGAAGTTCTATTTTGGAGTTAATTTTCAGCATCCGTGTTTTATTGCCCAATCAGTATCCTTGAATTCACTCTGATCACAAAATGCAGAGTAAAGATCTCCAACACCTGAATCAAGCAATTCCTTGTTTAGATTCAAGTCATTACAATAAATCAATCCCAAAACTCTACCGTATGCATCTTCAAGTTGATCATCATCCTGATCAATTAGAACAGGTGAACCTACTGGACAAATCTGTTCAAGAAAGCTTAGAGCTTGTCCACCATCATATTTCATTTTAGGAGTATCAACTAGTGCAAATCTAACAACTTGTCCATCTACTTCTAGAGTATCACCATCAATTACTGAAGTTACAGTTCCAGTAATGCAGTTTGCAGTACCTAAACACTCTGAAGAAATGGTAGTTGTTCCTGTTTGTTGAATGGAAACATCAAGTTCAGGTTCAACATCTACAGATGTTTCTACATCTTCCAAACTTTGATTAGATAATGAAAATGTTAAAACTGCAATTGTGATAATTGCAACTCCAATTCCTAAAGGTACTGCTTTATTCATTTTATCGCAATCCCCATCTTGACATTACTTTGTCTTCTAGTTTCTTGAAAACAACTCCATCTACTGCAAGACCAATTCCCATGATAACTAACATAATTGCAATTACTTGAGAGACATCATTTAGAGAACGTCCGGCATTAAGCAAAAAGCCCAATCCTAGGAATGAGAACAAGATTTCTGCACCAATTACACCTCTCCAGGCAAATGCCCATCCTTGTTTGAAACCTGAAATCATGTATGGAAATGCTGCTGGAATCAATACTGCAGTTACTAGTTGACTTCCCTTTGCACCCATATTTCTTGCAGCCTCGATAAAGTGAGGATTAATGTTCTTGACGCCAGTGTAGGTGTTTATTGTTACAGCAAAGATTGCACCAATTGCAGTAACAAAGACAATTCCCGCATCAGTCAAACCAAACCAAAGAATTGCAAGTGGAACCCATGCAATTGATGGAATTGATTGCAATCCCAATACCAAAGAACCTACAGTTTGGTTTACGACTTCAACTCTTGCCATGAAGATTCCCAATACAATTCCACCAGCAATTGCAATTGCAAGTCCAACTGCTAATCTCCACATGCTAGTCGCTATTCCATAGAATAAACTTCCATCAGCTGCACCGTAAGCCAAGTCTTCAGCTACTTCGTATGGAGATGGAAAAACATTGTCAGGCCAAAGTCCAGTCATTGCAGTAATTTGCCAAACAGCTATGATAGCAATGTAAAATGCAATTCTGTGAGGAGTGTAATTTTTTGCCATATCAATCACTCTTTGTTTTTCTTTACCTCAGGTCTTAGTTCAGCTAACAAATCTTGTTGGAATTTCAATAATGTTTCATCTTCCGAAACTCTAGGTCTTGGGAAATCATTTTCAACTTCTTTTTTGATTGTTGATGGACGATTACTAAACACTGCAACTTTGGTTCCAAGTACTGCAGCTTCTGCAACACTGTGAGTTACAAATAAAATTGTCTTTTTTGTCTTCTCCCAGATTAGTTGCATCTCAACTAGTAACAAGTCACGAGTTTGTGCATCAAGTGCTGCAAATGGTTCATCCATTAGTAACACATCAGGATCCA
>JBHITY010000005.1:13876-17177 GCA_042138585.1 Candidatus Nitrosopumilus sp. | reverse complement strand
GATCAAGTGTTTCAGCCTGATGGGCGTAACCTGTTTGAGAGATTTTGATTTTGCCATGTTTCATAGCAGATAAAATATCATCAAGGTTATTTTCAGAATCAATTACATTAACACATCTTCCAAGTGTAGATAAAACATGAGAATCACTTCCAGCAACTTGAATCATGTTATTATCTAAAGCAAATTCTGTTGCACGAGCATTTGATAGAATATCAATATTATTACTGTTAAAGACCTCAACCATATCACATTTTTTGGCATTATTACGTAATGCATCAAGCAAACTAAATGGGTGAGGAGCAGATGAAACACCACCTTGTTTCCTAACTTCGTCTAAAACTTCATCAAGTGTTAATCCAGGAGAGATGGCATCATGTATTCCATATGCCAAAACATGAGCGCCAGTATCAATTGTAATCTCTTCAGCAGGAAATACATCAATGTTTTTGAATTTTGAATGTTCATTTTTGTACTCTAGTAATTGATGATAACCGTCCAAGGTGTTGTGGTTTGTAACAAAGATTGCATCCAAACCCAGATTAAATGATCGCTCAAGTTGATCTCTTATCGATATATCACAATCATACGGAGGTTCATCCTCACCAACATGAAAATTAGAAAACGAATTATGACAATGTAATTCAGCATTTACCACCATTTTCAAATGAAATTTTTCATCTTTAGGTAATAATCTTATGGAATCAAGATAAGAATTATCTAAAAAGATCTTCTTGTTCAGGACGAATTAATTCAGTAATTTCATGTTCGCCTTTCTGAAAAGAATAATTTCTAACTATTGCTACAGGTGTTTTCAAAGTTTTACCCATAACCAATTCAGATGCTGCAGAAAGTTCATCAGCAATTGCAATTGCGGTTACTCGTAAAGTTTTTCCAAATGTATCTTGAGTTCCCTCATAGTCAATTATAGGAGATAACCCTGCAATTCCTATAGCGCAGTTAGTTTGTCCCATTCTAAATGGACGGCCAAAAGTGTCGGATATTATCACTGCCACATCTTTTTTTGTTTTCTTGAAAATTTTTTCACGAATATCTTTTGCAGATTGATCAGAATTTAGAGGCAACAATGTTGCAAATCCTTCTTTCACATTACTTTCATCAATACCAGCATTAGCACAAATTGCTCCATCATTTGTTTCAACAATTAAAATTCCATTCTTCATACGTATGATGCGTTTTGATTCAGATAAAATTAATTCAGTGATTCTAGGATCTTTTTGATATTGGGAGCTTATTCCTTCAGATAATAATGAAGGTTTGACAGTTGACAAATCAACTAGACGTCCTTCTTGTTTTGAAATAATTTTTTGAGCAATTACTAAAATATCTCCACTTTCAATTTGGCATGAAGATGTAATCAACTCTGAAAGATCATCTGAAGGTTCAATCTCTTTTTCTATATGAACAGGTAAAATTTCCAATTATAATATGTCCGAGAATGTACTAAAAAATTGTTTATGCGGGTGTAGGAGCTTCTAATTCTAATTTGTAATGTTTGTTAATAATATCCAAAATTTTTGAAAGATCTTTTTCCTCCAGAGTTGTGGTTGCTAAATCTTTCACTAAATCCTGAGCACGGTAGGCAATTCCCAATCCACAAATATCAAATAATTTGACATCATTAGCTCCATCAACGACACAGACAATATTTTCTTTCTTTTCTCCCCATTCTTCAATTTTGATTCTTGCTGATTTTGATTTGTCAGAATCCACATTGATCTTCACGCCATCTAGTTTTCCATCTTTGAAAATTAATTCATTGGAATAAACATAATCTAATCCTAATTCCTCTTTTAGTCGGCCCATCATCAAGGTAAATCCACCTGAAACAGCCATCAATTTCCAACCAGCAGCCTTTAGAGCTCTACATGCTTCTTTTGCACCAGTCATGATTGGCAATCCATCAGAAACTTCTTGGCATGTTTTTTCATCTAGTCCTTTTAGTGCAGCAACTCTAGTTCGTAATCCTTCTTCCCAGTTAATTTTTCCTTGAATTCCTTGTTTTGTAATGGCCCAAATCTCATCTTGTTTGTTAAGTTTTTCTGCAAGAATTGGAAGATATTCTTCGTCATACAATACACCTTCAACATCAAAAATTACTAGCAATTGATTTCTGTTTTGCAAAAATTTGCTAATTATATTAAAGTTTAAACTTTTTTGGGATCCAAAAAACGCTAGTAATAAATCACCGGAGTTAATTGTATAGTCATGGGCGAATTAGAACACAAATACGAAGTCGATATCAAAGAAAGAGAAGGAAGACAAAAACTACCTGATGATGTCAAAGCAGAACTAAAAGCATCAGGAATGATGGATGATAAAGGAAAATTAAAACTCAAAGGAGTCAGTCCAAAAATGCTCAAAAGAATGAAACAGGAGTTTGTAGAATGCCCAGTTTTAAAGGACGATATACATTTCATCCAATGTTTTGTATGTCCAAATTTCCAAAGTAGGGTAACAGGGCAAGTGCTTTGCAAAGGCGATAAATTATAGCCAAAAATTTCTCACGAAAGGCTCATTAGTTAATTTATTCTGAAAATTTTAGTTTGAGTAAAGAAGACGTAGGAATTACAGTTTCAAAAAATGATGATTTTAGTGAGTGGTACACTCAAGTTGTACTGAAAGCCAAATTAGCAGATTACGCACCAGTTAAAGGATTAATTGTGCTCAGACCAGATGGATACTCTATTTGGGAATCATTGAAAACAACATTTGATAAAAAATTTTCTAAAAATGGAATAAGAAACGGATTTCTTCCAGTACTAATTCCTGAGTCACTTTTAGGTAAAGAGCAAAAACACTTTGCGGGTTTTAATCCTGAAGTATTTTGGGTTACACATTCAGGAACTAATGAAGTTGGGGACAGATTAGCGTTAAGACCAACATCTGAGACATTAGCATATACACTATATTCAAAGTGGATTCAAAGTTGGAGGGATTTGCCTCTAAAGATCAATTTTTGGAATACAGCATTACGTGCAGAAATTAAAGCAACTAAACCATTTCTTAGAACATCAGAATTCTTGTGGCAAGAAGGACATACAGTGCACATAACACAAGAAGAAGCAGAAGAAGAAGTAATGAAGATTTTAGAAATTTACAAGAATACGGTTGAAGAAGAATTAGCAATTCCTGTAACTACAGGAAAGAAAAGTGAGAAAGAAAAGTTTGTTGGTGCAGTGTACACAACTACAATGGAATCCATTATGCCAGATGGAAAAGCACTACAAATGGGAACATCACATTTTCTAGGGCAAAATTTTTCAAAGCCATTTGAAGTTAA
>JBHITY010000005.1:7470-13866 GCA_042138585.1 Candidatus Nitrosopumilus sp. | reverse complement strand
GTAAAATTTGCAGACAAAGATAATGTAGAACATTTTGCATGGCAAACATCTTGGGGGGTGTCATGGAGATTAATTGGGGCAATGATAATGGTACATGGTGATGATCAAGGTCTTGTTTTACCACCCAAAGTCGCACCAACACAAGTAGTAATTGTTCCAATTTACAGAAATGATGAAGGAAGAGACAAAGTTTTACCAAAAGTAAAAGAAATCCAAGAGATTTTAGAGTCACAGCATATTAGAATTCAAGTAGACGATAGACAAGGATTATCACCAGGGTACAAATTCAATGACTGGGAGATGAAAGGGGTTCCCATACGCATAGAAATTGGACCTAAAGATATTGAAAAGCAGAGCATAGTCGTGGCAAAGAGATACAATCGTGAAAAAATTAATCTTGAGATTAATGAAATTGAAAAAATTGTTTCCATATTAGAAGAAATACAAAAAAACATGTTAGAGAAAGCAAAAGAACAAGCAAAAGAAAATACAAAAAATATTTCAGACTATACAGAATTTAAATCAAAAATTGATGAGGGAGGATTCTTCAATACACCTTGGTGTGGAAAATTAGAATGTGAGGAAAAGATTAAGGAAGAAACTGGTGCAGACATTCGAGTAATTCCATTTGGAAGTAAAAATACGGATTCAAAATGCATGTATTGTGGAGAACAAAGTGAATCAACCCCAATTTTTGCTAGAGGGTATTAGGAATTTTCAATAGAGCATATGTTCATTATTTTTTGTGCAGTTTTATCAATATCTACATCAGGTTCTGCAGAAACAAAAAGAACCATGTTATCTAATGAAAAGGTAAATGTTACAACTTTTTTTCTTCTTGCAGCAGCATAACTAACTGGACCCAAATTATCATCAAAATCCTGTCTAGTTCTAATTCTTAGCACAGCTTCAATGAACATTTTTTTTCGTTCATCTTCATTTTTGAGAGGTTTAACATTATCACGAAATGATCCCACAACCAAATTTCCCATCATGTCTAAAAATCCCGCAAAACGAATTTCAGGTTCTTTAAGTAGTTCTTCACACTTTACAGATAATTCATCAGGCATGTTATTTTGAAAATAAAATCATGATAAAAAGAATTTTCAAATTTTCACTAATGATATCATGGTCAAATATAAAAGTGGAAAAAAATGATTGAAAGTTGTGACTAGTAATCCAGAATTAGAAGAAAAAAAGCCACTCTTAGAACAATTCAGAGAAACTAGAAATCGAACTTTAGAGTTGGTTAAAACTCTGGAAAAAGACGATTTTGTAGTACAAACTGCTTTTTTCATGAGCCCACCAAAATGGCACGTAGGACATGTTAGTTGGATTTACGAAGCAATAATGAGTAAATTAGACAAAAATTATGAGTTTTATTCAAAAGAATTTTCAGAATATCTTAATTCCTATTACCAACAATTTGGAGTTCCACATGACAAAGGATTACGAGGTGTAATTTCTCGACCTACGGTTGATCAGATCTTTCAATATTTCAATACAATCAATCAAAGAGTAGAAAAATTTATTGAAACAGATTCTTTAGACGAAAATGCAATTAGATTAATCACGATGGGATTTCATCATGAATGTCAACATCAAGAACTTTTAGTTTATGATCTGCAACATCTTCTCGCTGAACAATACAGACCAGTTAAGAAAAATCAAATCAAAAAACAAGACAGTGTTGAACAAAATTCTGTGGATATAAAAGGAGGATTATACACTATGGGATTCAACGGAAAAGAGTTCTGTTATGACATTGAACTTCCAGAACACAAAGTGTATCTGAATGATTACAAGATAGATGTTTTTCCAATTACAAATAAACAATTTCTAGAATTCATTAAAGATGGAGGATATGAGACATACAAATATTGGTTATCAGATGGATGGGAAAAAGTAAAAGCTAACAAATGGAATGCGCCAATGTATTGGGAAAAAATTGATGGTAAATGGAATGTTAGAGACTTTTTAGGAATTAGAGAAATTAATCCAAATGAGCCTGTATGTCATGTTAGTTATTACGAAGCAGATGCATATTGTAAATGGGCAGGAAAAAGATTACCAACAGAAGCTGAATGGGAAAAAGCAGCATGTTGGGATGAATCAAAACAAGAAAAAACGGTGTTCCCATGGGGAAATGATCAACCTACTGAGAGTAAATGTAATCTCCTTGAATCATACCATTGGGGATGCACAGAAATTGGAACATATCCAGAGGGAATTAGTCCTTCAGGATGTCAGCATATGATAGGTGACGTATGGGAATGGACATCATCAGAATTTACAGGATATCCAGGTTTTAAAACGGGATTTGACGAGTATAATGACAAATGGTTTACAAATCAAAAAGTTTTGAGAGGAGGATCATTTGGAACACCAAAAATGTCCATACGTGGAAGTTATAGGAACTTCTTCAGATTAGATGAAAGATGGTTATTTTCAGGATTCAGATGTGCTGAAGACATCTAATTTTTAGAAACAAGGGTTAATGAAAAATATTTTTTATCATCAAGCCAAGTATGTTTTAATTCAAATCCAATATCATCAAGTAGATCATGGATTTGAGATAAACGGTATTTGTGAGAGTATTCAGTATGGATTAATTCATCCTTTTGCAACTTTAACTCCAAATCAGATTTTGAAATAATGATGGATTGTTCAACTAAAGATTTTAAGTACATTTCAATTCGTTGATCTTTTTCATTGTAAATTGCATGATGTGAGAAATTATTGAGAACAAAATCTGCATCTAGTTCATCATTAATTCTAGATAAAACATTGAGATTGAATTTACCAGTTACACCATCCAAATCATTGTAAGCAGATTCAAGAATTGTTTTATCTTTTACAAGATCAAGACCAATCAAAAACAGATCACCTGATTTCATAGTGGCATAAACTTTTTCTAAAAATTGGTAACCATCAATTGGTGAAAAATTTCCAAAACTAGAACCTAGAAAAATGATAAGATTGTTTTTCTCATCATATGTTTTCAAAAATTCTAAACCACCCTCATAGGTATCAATAATACCAGTAATAGAGAGATTTTTGTAATCATTTAGAAGTTCTTCAGAACTTTCTGCAAGAATTTCAGAAATATCTATTGGGAAATATTCTGTATTTTTTTGAGAAGATGTCAAAAAATTTAGGATTAATCTAGTCTTTGTTGAAGAACCACTGCCCAATTCAACTAATCTAAAATCTTCATCTAAAAATGAAGACAATTCACATTGCAATTTTTCTAGAATAGAAATCTCGGTTCTCGTAGGATAGTATTCTGGTACCGAACAAATTTTTTCAAATAAGCCAGAACCTTTTTTGTCATAGAAAAACTTAGGATGAATTGATTTGGAAGTTTTTCCTAGGCTCGAGGAGATTTCTTCTGCAAATGTTTTCTCAATTTTTGTAGCATGAGGCTTGAAATATTGTAATCTAGAGTCAACAACAAATTTTTTGTATTCTTTGTTTTTTTGAACACTGTTATTCAAGTATTAAAGTCACCATTAGAGGACATAAAAGCCTTAACCCAATTCTTTACGCATAAACTATATCTCTTGATATACTCCTAAATTCAAAGATATTTGTTGGATGAGATTCTCAGAATAGAACATTTGAAAAAATATTTTACTAAAAAAGGAATGTTCGGAAAACAATCAGATACAGTAAGAGCAACAGATGACATTTCATTTTCTGTAAAAAAAGGAGAAGTATTTGTTTTAGCAGGAGAATCAGGTTCTGGCAAGTCAACAATTGCAAAATTAATTTTAAGATCAATACAACCAGATTCGGGAAAAATATTTTTTGAAAATCAAGAAATTGATAACAATCCTGAAAATTTACAAAAAATTAGAATGGGATGTCAGATGATTCATCAAGACCCATACGATTCAATTAATCCAAGAATGAAAATTGGAGATATTGTTTCAGAACCATTGGAAGTTCACAATGTTGGAGATAAAAATGAAAGAAGAAAAAGAGTAATCGAGGTACTTCATGAAGTTAAGCTAGAACCTGCAGAAGAAATTATTAAAAAATATCCACATATGTTGTCAGGAGGTCAGAGACAGAGAGTTGTTTTGGCAAGGGCCTTGTCATTAAAGCCAAAAGTAATTTTAGCTGATGAACCAGTTTCGATGCTTGATGTCTCAATTAGAGCTGAAATGCTTGAATTGATGTATGAATTACAAAAAAAATACAATATTTCCTTTATCTATATCACTCATGATTTAGCAACCGCGAGATACTTTGGTCAAAGAATAGGAATTTTGTATCTAGGAAAAATTGTAGAAGTAGGACCAATTGATCATGTGTTGCTAAGCCCAAAGCATCCCTATACGCAGGCGTTAATTGATGCAATATCAGAGCCAAATCCAGATAATTTACACAAAGAAAAAGAAATTAGGATTAATGAGCCATCAGATATTGACATTCTTCAAGGGTGTAGGTTCAGAAATAGATGTCAATATGTTATTGATGAATGTAAAAGAGAGCCAGATTTAGAGAAAATAGGGGATGAGCACTTTTCAGCTTGTCACGTAAAAATTAACTAAGTAGTCCTGACTGAAGGCATACGTTTGTCTTTGTATGTCACAACATTAGATACACCATTCTTTGGGAAGACACCATAGATCAGTTTTGCTTTTTGTACTACAGAATCTTTTAGAGAAACCATGATGAATTGACTTTCTTTTGCTCGTTCTTCTAAAATATTGGATAGTCTTTCAGAGTTTGGAGCATCAAGGTGTGCATCAACTTCATCAAACAAGTAGAATGGAGAGGGTTTTAGCTTTTGTAAAGCAAGCACAAATACAATTGCAGCTAATGTTTTCTCACCACCACTGATGGAAGTAGATTCTCTTTTTGGTTTATTTGGAAATTGTATCAAATAAGAAATTCCAGAATTGAATATGTCATCTTCATTTTGTAATTCTAACCAAGCATTTCCACCAGTCATTTTATTAAAAATTAATTTAATTTCTTTATCGACCTTGTCAAAAGCATCCAAGAATGTTTGACGTTTGTCTTTTTCAATGTCTTCAATGAATTTAACGATAGAGTTTCTTTCTTCTTCAAGGGAATTCTTTCTGGTAGACATTGAACGGTAACCATAAGATACTTCAAGATATGTTTCAGGAGCTTTTGCATTTAATGCATTTAATGAGGCAAGTTCAGCAGATAATCCCTGAACAATTGATTCAACATCAAAGGTATCCATATCCTTATCAAAGCCGAATGCAGATAGAATTTGTTGCAATTTAGTCTCATTTTCAACTAAATCATGCAAATCTCGGTTCAAAGAGTCAGATTGCCTCTCCAAAGTATTGATTTGTTTTGTTAATTCCCTATCATTATCACTTAATACTTTGAGTTTATCATCAAATTCTTTAAGTTGTCCAATTGATGAACCAGAGGTTTCAATAAGTTCTTGTTCTTTTTCTCTTAATTTTACGAGTACTTCATTTTTTGATTCCTTTTGTATTTCTAGTTCGTTGATTTTTGTTTGTAATTCTTCTTTTTCAGTATTCAAAGAACGTTCTTCATCATGAAGACGGTTAGATTGAGATTTTTCACGATTATCTTGAGTTTCTAATGTTGTTAATTGTGAAGATTTGTCACGGTATTCATTTGTAATGGTTGTATATAGTTTTTCAACTTCTGCTTTCTTTGCGTTAATTCTAGATAATTCGTTTGCAATACGGTCTTGTTCACCACTTGCGTAGTTATCTTCTACAATGGCAATACGTTCTAAGAGAGATTCAACATGAGATTCATTAGTTAAAACTTCAGATTCAATAATTTGATCACGTGAAGTTAAACTGGTAATTCTTTCAGTAAGTTGTTTTTTCATGTCTATTGCAGATTCAATTCTAGGTGTAAGATTAGAATAGTTTTCATTGGTAGATGCAAATGATTGTTCTGAAATTGAAAGTCGCTCAGAATTTAATTGAATAGAGTCATCTAATTTTTTAATTGAATTCTTTTTCAATAGCAGATACTTCTTTACGGCATTAATTGATTGGAACAATCCATCAACGTCACTACTCATAGAAATTAATTTTGTAAGTTTAGAAATCTTTGAATCAATATCAATAACGACAGTTCCGCCTTTTGCTTCAAAGTATTCACCATCCATAGTTACTGCCTTGTATCCAGATTGAGAAACATTGTAAGCAGATTCTCGGGTTTCAGTGAGAACAACATTACCAAACAGGAAGGTTTTGAGTTCAGTGTAGGCAGGTTTGCAGCGTACAAAATCGGAAAGGATGCCTATTACGCCTGGTTCAGTAGGTAGTTTGAGTTTGAATTTAGGAATAGAATCCATAGGAATAATTTTGAGCTTAGATAATTTTCTGGACCTTGCAAACTCTGCAATTCCAAGAAGAGATG
>JBHITY010000005.1:564-7460 GCA_042138585.1 Candidatus Nitrosopumilus sp. | reverse complement strand
CAACTATTGCTTTAATCCAATCGGAACTTACAGCTAAGATAGAACGTTCGTATTGTTTATCCCATGAAATCATTTCATAAACTAAACCTTCGATTCCAAGTTGTTCAGCATCTTCTTTTAATTTTGCAACAGTGTAATCTTCATGCATGAATCCTTTAACAGTTTTAATTTTAGATTCATATCGAGTAGCAGCTTGATTTGATTTTTCTAAAATTTCACCCCATTCATCCATATCAGAAACAATTTTAGATTTTTTCGATTGTAATTTTTGTATTCTAGATTTTAATTCAGTAATTGTTGCGTCATGATTTCTCATCATAGATTCTAGTTTTGATTTTGAGGAAGTTAATTCTTCAATTCCACTTTCAAGTCCTTGTAGTTTTTGAGTGTTTGATTCAACTTTGATTCTTGATTCTTCTTTTTCATGTTGAAGTTTAGAGAGTTTAAGTTGCGCATCATTTAGTTGAGTTGTTAATTCTTTAATTTTTTGATCAATTTCAGATTTTTTAGCAGCAGCTTGTGATTGCTCATCTAAAATTTTATTTCTTTGAGTATCAACAAGTTCTAAATCAGAATTAATTTTATTTTTCTTAGTATTAGTTTCTTCAATCGATTCTTTAATTTTTAAAATCTGAGTATCGATATCACTTCGTGCAGTGTCAACATCTTCAAGTTCTTTTTGAATTTCAGGAATTCTAGAATCAATTTGTTCAATTCTTTTCTTTGATGCAGAAATTGCAGTGTTGTCAATTTCATAATTTTCCATAGCAGTGGCAATTTCAGTATCAAGTGCAGATTTTGCTTGAGTGTAATCATTTGCTTCGGTCATTAGTTTTGATTTTTCAGATTCCAAAGTTCCAATTTCAGTTCTAAGAGCACTTCTTTCAGTGTCAAATGTTGTGATTTCAGCAGTAACAGAGTGTAAAGTAGATTCTTTTGACTCCTTTTGACTGGAAATTACCTTTAGTTTATTGGCTGCAGCAATAGCCTTGTACCTATTTAATTCACGCTCAAGAATATCGTGGCGTAATTTTTGGTTACGTTCTTCTTCAAGTTCATCTATTCGTTTTTTGATTTCACCCATTTTTGCCAGAGCAATTTCTAATCTTCTATCTGCCTCATCAAGTTGCTTTACAGATTCAGCCTTTTTTTCATCAAAATAAGAAAGTCCAATTAAATCTTCAATGGTCTTTCTCTTTTCTTCAGATGTGAATTCAGAAATTCTTGTAACGGTTCCTTGTTGAACAGCATTTAATTGACCCAAACCAGCATTTGCCATATCAAGCAAATCAAGGATATGACTACGGTTGGTTTTCTTTTTGTTTAGATAGTATGTATTTTCACCACTAGCATCCATTTCTCTTGTAATTTCAACAGTATCAGAATCAACCGGAATTTTTCTATCAGAATTATCAAAATGCACACTAGATCTTGCCATTTTTGGTCCACGTCGATTTCCCTCAATATCATGAATTAATGATCGTAATTTGTCAACTCTCATGACCTTTGGTTTATTTTCACCCATTGCAAAAATGATGGCATCTAAGATGTTACTTTTACCAGAACCGTTAGGGCCGGAGATCGATACAAGTCCAGGTTCAAAGTGTACAGTAGTATTCTTGAAGCCAAATGATTTGAAACCAAAGATCTCAACTTTTTTTACATGGACCAATAAGATTATTGTCTCGATTGATGAGATAATCGATGTTTAACAAGTTTAGTTGACACTATTGCATAATTTTTCTTGTTTTAGTATGATATTTTTCGTAACGGTTCTTCACACCAAGTCAACAATGATGATCGTAATGTGTGCCTACTTATAATTACCAAATGTTCATTCTAAGAACATGGTAAAATTAGGAATGATTCAAACCATTTCATATCAGAGTAATCAAAAAGGGATCGCCAGAGTTTCACAAATTTTACAAAAATTAGGAAGACAAGAAACAGACATTGTTTGCCTACCAGAACAATGGCTAAAAGAAAATACAATTTCAGACTTTGATTCAGAATTTACAGAATTCAAAGAGATAGCCAGAGATTTTTCAATGACGATCATTCCAGGGGCTTTTTATGAAAATGGCAAGAAAAATACCTCAATAATTGCACCTGTTATTGGGCCTGAAGGAGAATTCATAGGTAGACAGGAGAAGATACACCCATTTGATTATGAGAGAGATACAGTCAAGCCTGGAAAGGAGGCTAAAATTTTTGATACAGCCTGCAAATTTGGAGTGATTATTTGCTACGATATGGTATTTCCACAGGTTGCAAATATCTTGACAAAAAAGGGAGCCCAAGTTCTGCTATCACCCAGCAGAATTGTAAGAAGAGGCATAGAGTCATGGCAAATGTATGTTCAAGTTAGAGCGCTTGAGAACAGAATCCCAATTCTTGCTGCAAACGTAGAAAATAGAAGATTCGGAGGAAATAGTATCATGGTGGATTTGGTGGAAAATAATAAAGTGGTCAATACCAAAATTACCAAATTAAAAAAGGAAAATTCAGTTTCAAAAGAATTCAGACTAGATAAGTATCAAAAAACCAGAAAAATTAGATTTTCTGACGCAAACAGGTTTAGATAATTATTCGCCAGCTACAAACTTTTCACATGCAATCTTTGCAGCAACATCAGAAGTTTGCTCAATTGGATGCTTCATCAAATATGCACTAGCAGGTTTGATTGGTCCACCTACACCTCTATCCAGAGCAATCTTTGCAAGTCTAATTGCATCAATTACAATACCTGCAGAATTTGCTTTGTCATCAACATCCAAACGAACTTCCATGTTGTAAGGAATGTTGGCCCATTGGCGGCCTTCAATTCTCATGAACATCAATTTGGTGTTACCTAAGAATGGGATAAAGTCAGAGGGACCAACATAGATTTGGTCATCGTCCAATCTTTCATCCAGTTGACTCTGAACACTTTCAGTTTTTGAAATTTTCTTAGATACAAGTCTCTCTTGTTCCTTCATGTTTAAGAAATCAGTATTTCCTCCAACATTGATTTGGTATGTTTTTTCAATTTTTGTTCCTCTATCATTACATAATTTAGCTAATGTTCTGTGAACAATTGTTGCACCAACCTGTCCTTTGATATCATCGCCAATACAAGGAATGTTTTTCTCTTCAAATTTTTTTGCCCATTCTGGGTCTGATGCAATAAAGGAAGGAATACAGTTTACAAAAGCAGTGTTAGTGTCAAGGCAGACTTGAGCCCAAAATTGTGTTACTTTATCTGAACCCACTGGTAAATAGGATACAATAATTTCAGCACCAGTTTCTTTGAGGATTCTTTTTGCTTCTTCAGCAATTTCTTCATCAGTTTTTGTGCTTTTGATTGGTTTTACTCTATTTTCAACCCACAATCCAACACCATCTAAAATGGGACTTTCGAAAACTTTGCCCTCAGATTTTGGCATTTCGTCTTTTGGGATCCAATCAACCATGTTCGGATATTCGTAAATTGCTTCATTGATTGGTTTTCCAACTTTATTTTCTCCAACATCAAATCCACATACAAAGTCAATATCATGAATTCCATATCCTGCTAATTTTTCGTGAATAATTCCGATTACTTGTTGAGAGGGGTTTTTTCTATAGTATTCAATTCCTTGAATAAGTCCTGAAAAACAGTTTCCAATTCCTACCAATCCCACTTTGATTCTTCCTGTCATTCGAAGAGTGGTGAAATTGGGCGGGTTTAAAGTTTTCTTAGATAATTGAAAAATGATTCAAAGTTAAGGCAGAATTTTATACTTGGCTTCATCGAATTAGATCATGGTTGATCCAGGTCGTCCAGTAAAAGACATAGAGATAGATTCCAATACATCTATTGAAAAAATATTTGAAGAGTTATCCCAATCAGGAGGATTTGAATCAGTAAATCTATCAGCTGGTGTTGAGATTTTATCAGAAATGATTTCAGATAAACAGTGTTTGAAATTTATCTCATTTGTAGGAGCAGTTGTATCTACAGGATTAAGAGGAATTCTAAAAGATATGCTCAAAAACAAATGGTTTGATGTGGCAATAACAACTTGTGGTGCATTAGATCACGATATTGCAAGACACTTTTCACATTACAAAGAAGGTTCATTTACAATGGACGATAATGAACTTGCAGACCAAGACATACACAGACTAGGCAACGTACTTGTGCCTATGGATAGTTATGGGCCACTAATTGAAGAAAAGATGCAGTCATTCTTAGAAGAAGAATATCAAAATGGCGTAAAAGAAATGACAACTGCAGAAATTTGTAAAATGATTGGAAAACATTTGGGAGAAGATTCATTTCTTTATTGGGCATACAAAAACGACATTAGTGTTGTAGTTCCAGGAATTATGGATGGAGCAGTAGGAAGTCAGATTTGGTTATTCACACAAAAACATAATGACTTCAAATTAAACATGACAGGAGATGCAGATTTACTTTCAGGTTACATCTTCAAAGCAGAAAAATCAGGAGCGTTTATGATTGGAGGAGGAATTTCAAAACATCATACTTTATGGTGGAATCAATACAGAGAAGGGTTAGATTATGCATTTTACATTACAACTGCACAAGAATTTGATGGTAGCCTTAGTGGAGCATTAGTTAGAGAAGCAATTTCATGGGGCAAAGTAACACAAAAGGCAAAACAATCGACATTGCACGCAGAAGTAACAACAATCTTACCGTTTATCTATGCAGCTCTAGTAACAAAATTACAAAATTAGACAAAACCTATTATCTAATAAAAACAAAATAACATTATGTTTCCCAAAATCAAAATTAAAGAACTTAGACCACTTAATTTAGAAGGAGGATATCTCATTGATGGATTTCCATCAGCGGGTTTTAGTAGTGCAATTGCAACAGAATCAATGGTACATACATCACAATTTGAATTAGCAGGAATAATTGATTCAGATATATTCCCACCAATTAGCATTATCAAAGATGGAAACCCAAACTATCCATCAAGAATTTTTGTTAACGAAGAATTGAAAGTTGGAGTGTTTTTATCATATCTGACACTTGACCAAGCTTTACACAAAGTTATGGCAAAAACAATGCTCAAATGGGCACAAAAACACAAAATTGGATTAGTTGTTAGTAGTATTGCAGTAAAATCCCCTGATGGAGGAGAAGAGTTGATTGGAATTGGAAGTACTAATTCTGCAAGAGAAAAAATTAGGAATGCAGGACTTAAAGTTTTAGAACATGGAACTGTTCCAGGAATTCCTGGTACGTTGTTAAATGAGGCAAGTATTACTGGACAAGATGTCATAGTGATTATTTTTCATACAAGTGGAGAAGGGCCTGATTTTAAATCAAGTGCGCAGTTATGTTTGGCAATGTCAAAATTAATTCCTGGAACTTCATGTGATATTCCAGCGTTGCAACAGGAAGCTGAAAAGGCTGAAACAGTTATCAAAGAAGCTGAAGAGGAATCTAAACATCTAAAAGATTCGATGTACATGTAGGTTCTTTTGATTATGTTTATTTCATTATTGAAATAATGAAAATTTGTAGATGGAACAGTTCCTAGAATTTGCAGTATTAGTAATAGTCATTTCAGCATCAGGGGTTATGGCCCCAGGGCCTCTTTTTGCAGCAAATATTTCATACGGATTAAGAGAAGGCGGAAAATCAGGCATTAAAATGGCCACAGGTCATACAATTGTAGAGTTACCATTAGTCATTTTGTTAGGAATTGGAGTTTTTTCATTAGAAAGTTTTCCAGAGTTCAGAACAATTATTTCCATTCTTGGGGCAATAACACTTTTTATTTTTGCGGCATTACAAATCAGAACAATTCTTAGAGAAAAACAAGTTTCAGTTAAAAATTCAAAACATGGTTCATTAATCACAGGAATTTTGCTAAGTGGATTAAATCCATTTTTTATTATTTGGTGGCTCACAATAGGATTCAAATTAATTTCAGATGCAATGTTGATTTGGGCATTTTCAGGCGTGTTAATCATGTTTGGATTACACATATGGATGGATTTTGTTTGGTTAGGAGGAGTTTCATTTTTAGCATCAAAAAGTACCAGAATTCTTTCAAACAAAAATTACAAAATTTTGATGATTGGGTTAAGTGTAATGCTGATTTACTTTGGAATTACATTTTTGCAACAAATACAGTATTAGCCACAATCAAGTATTTCTATTTCTGGTTCACAGGAATCATTAAACAAATCAATTTTTTCAACAATTACTTCACAGAATTCTGGATCAAGTGTCTCTTGGTAAGAATTAATTTCGTTTAAAATTGTCATGTGTTGAATTCCACAAGAAGAGTTTGAAAATAATAAAAAAAGTACTGAAATTAAAATTCCACTAAGAATTATCAAAAGGATTTTAAATTTAATCCTTTGATATGTCAATTTCCATGGTAGAGACATTTCGTTGCTTACCATCTTGAGAAGTTAGTGAATCAGATGAAATTCTTACATCACTAATCACATATCCAACAGAGTCCATTCTTTTTACAATCATTTGAGACACATCAACAGCTTGAGTAATTCGTTTTCCTCTAGCTTTTATTGTAACAGTTGGTCTTGTTGAAAGTTGGGTCAAAGTTGCAGAAACATAAGTCATGATTGGTTTTGTGCCAACAAAAATTACATCACGTTCTTCTGAGGGTTTAGAGGTTTCTGATTCTTTTGCAGGAGATTCTAGTTGTGGTTCTGGTTCTGGAGCTTCTAGTTGTGGTTCTGGTTCTGGAGCTTCTAGTTGTGGTTCTGGTTCTGGTTCTGGTTCTGGTTCTGGTTCTGGTTCTGGTTCAGGTTCAGGTTCAGGTTCAGGTTCAGGTTCAGGTTCAGGTTCAGGTTCAGGTTCTGGTTCAGGTTCTGGTGTTGGTTCTGGTGTTGGTTCTGGTGTTGGTTCTGGTGTTGGTTCT
>JBHITY010000005.1:0-554 GCA_042138585.1 Candidatus Nitrosopumilus sp. | reverse complement strand
TCTTTGAAATGTTTTTAAAAATGTTTCTCTATCAAAACCTTTATTTTTTGTTTCATCTATAAATCTTACTTTGGGTTTTTTAACTTCTTCTACAACTTGATCAGGCATTTCATTTTCATCTCTTTCTATTGTTCTTTCCTTTTCTATTCCTTTTACATTTTCTATTCTTTTTTCCTTTCCTTTTATTTTAATTTCTATTTCTGCTTTTTCATAAGAAGCGGATTTTGATTTGTCCGGATTGTTACTTATAGCAGAGCTTTGAATTTCTGATTTTTGTTTGTCAAAATCTTGTTTATTGATGGTTCTTTTGACATCATCTTGAGTGAGTCTGATATCGCTTTTAGATATCTCTAATTCCTTAGCTGTAGGTTTATAATTTAGTGCTAAATGAGAACCTTCTATATATGAAACTTTAGCTTCTGTTTTAGATGTTTATCGCTCTCGACGATTCATATGTAGACACAAGAATGGAGAAGCTGATGATGATGCGCGAGAATGGCTGTCATACGAAGAGTTCTATCGGCGAGCATTTGCTGTTGGGAAGAAATTGATGG
>JBHITY010000004.1:0-17195 GCA_042138585.1 Candidatus Nitrosopumilus sp. | reverse complement strand
AGTGGATTTCTAATGTGGCAAAGTGCGTATAGTGAATTGATTTTTATGGATATATTTTGGCCAGAATTTAGAAAAATTGATTTGATGAGAGCCATCAGAACATTTCAAGAAAGAAAAAGAAGACTGGGCAAATAATTAGGATTGAGATAAAAATGATAGAAGAAACATCTGCAGGCATAGTTTTGTTTAGAAAAGAGGATTCAAAGATACTATTTTTATTATTACATTATCCATCTGGACATTGGGATTTTGTTAAAGGTAAAATGGAGGAAGGTGAAACAACTCATCAAACAGCTGTAAGAGAAACACGAGAAGAGACAGGCATTACAGATATTGTATTTGTAGATGATTTTGAGGAATGGATCGAATATAATTTTCAGTATCAAGGAGAATTAGTTCACAAGAAAGTTGTTTTTTTCTTAGCGGAAACAAAAACAAAAGATGTGTTAATTTCACATGAACATCTTAACTACACATGGATGGATTATCAAACAGCTATAGAAAAAACAACATTTGATAATGCAAAATCAATTCTAACAAAATCTAAATCATTACTTACCAAAACTTTGTAATTGTAATTCTTTTAAAATAGATATTGGATTTTTATTATTAATTATGGTTCTACCAACAATTAGATAATCAGTACCTGCAGAGATGACTTCATTAGCACTTCCACCTTGAGTGCCTATACCCGGAGAAAAGATATCTAATTTTGTGCCTGCTTTTTTGTCGCAGTACTGAATAATTTTTGGAAAAGTTGCACCAACTACAATTCCATCAACTTTAGATTCAAGAGCCCAATCCAAGAACAGTTGGTAGAGTTGTTGTTTTTTTCTCATTTTGACCTCCATATCATAGGACAATTTAGCCTCAGGTGCGCTCATGTGGCACAAAGTGATGACTCCCTTGCCATTTTTGTGGGCAGATTTTACGAGATTTTTCAAACTATCTAATCCCATGATTGGATTTGCAATAACTGCATCAAATCCCATCTTCCACAAATTTTCTGTAGTTACTCGATTTGTATTTCCAATATCATTTAGTTTGATATCTGCAATTGTTTGCAAACCGTATTTGTGAGCTGTTTTGTTTATGTTGAGAACTTGTTTGCTACTTAGTGGAAGTAACAGATGAAAATTCAACTTTATTGCACATAGATGTGGATGTAATTTTTTGATATTAGAGATTGTTTTTGCTTCTAAATTTTTTACAGATGGATCATAATCATTAGCAAGAATTACTTTGCCATTTGTTTTTGCGATCTGAGATAGTCTAGTTTTGAAGGTGAGCATAGTCTACTAGAGGATGAGTGTCTTTTAATTTTATTATTTTGATGTACGAATAACCATGCTCTGAAGGGTTGTCAACGAATACTGGATCGATGACATTGCTTGTTGAGAACTTTAGGAATGGTTTTTCAGGTTCTTTGTCCAATAATACATGACAAAAGTAGGAGGTTCCTTCTTCATGGAAGTTCATGAAAACGCCTAGTAGCCACTTGTCATTGTGTGGGAACAAGAATAATGGAAATGGTATGTCTTCAAAACCCCATGTGAGTTTTGCAAGACTAGACATGTCTTCTAGTTCAATTGGTTGATATCTATCAAGAGTTCCATTTCCAGGTTTCAAAGTTTTTGGAAGTGATTTAATTCGGACAATTGGAGAATACAGTTTGCTAGAATCAGAAGTTGTATCTACAATTTCAGATTCTTCTTTGCCTCCTGTAAGTCCATATCGAAGATAATGTCCATTATGATCAAGTGGTGTAAAGTATACAATTGGTTTTTCTTTTAGAACATCCATTTGGACTGAAAGAATTTTTCTGCCGTCATGGTCATGCAAAAATGATACACGTGGTGCACGCTCTAGTGCGCAAACGAGCCTAGTGAATTCTAAAGTGGAGTTTACTTGTATGTATCGAGGTTGTTTGTCAACAGGAGAAGAGGTTGTGGGTTCCACAAAAGTTAACGATCGATTAACAAATTAAACTTATCCAAAAAGTTGGAGCCTAGTTTCTTCTGTCAATGACATCATTGACAGTTGGTCCTGTTCCAATAATTGTAACAGGCGTGTTTAATTCATCTTCAATATTTTTTATGAATGCTTTTGCATCATCAGACAATTCATCGTACGAAGTTTTTCCTGCGCAGTCTGTAAAGAGTACATCTAGTTTTGTAATTGAGATTTGGGTTGCACCATTGAGCATGATTGCACGCCTAGCTAAATCAAAATCAAAGTCAGCTGCACGACGTTGACGACCAGTAACAGTTCCAAACTCAGACCAGCCTTTCTTTTCTGCTTCCTCAAGTGAGAGTTCTTTGTCTAGTGGACCCGTGCCTACACGAGTAACATAAGACTTGAAGACAACAATTACTTCATCAACTTTGGTTGGACCGAGCCCAACATCAGCACAAATTCCTGAAGCAGTTACATCTTTTGAGGTTACAAAAGGATACGTACCATGCCATAATGATAGAAACGTACCTTGAGTTCCTTCAACAAGGACATTTTCATTATTGTCTAAAGCAGAATTAATCTCAGCAGGAACATCAACAATAATTGAAGATAATGAATCAAAGTCTTTTGCGAGATTCAAGACCCTCATTGCCCTATCAGCATTAGCAGGTCCTGTTCCAGAGCCAGTGCTGCCAATCTTTTCTTTGAGTTCGCCCTTGGAGTCTCTTGCCAAATGTGTCTCTTCGATAACTCCGCAATGCTTGTCAATGAATGCACGTCCAGATACTCCAAAATCATCAATCTCTTTTTGCAATACTTCAGGATTAATCACAACACCTGGACCAATCATGACTTTGGCATCTTTGTTTAGAAAACCACTAGGAAGCATTCTAACTTTGTAAACTTTGTCGCCATCTTTGATGGTGTGACCTGCGTTTGGTCCTGCACCACCGCGAACTATTACTTTTGGATTATCTTTAATTGCCAAATATGAGATGATCTTTCCTTTTCCTTCATCTCCAAAAAATCCACCAACTACAACAGTAGATGTCATAATGTTGAACTTGACTTTGGTTTATTTAAGCTAAAGTGCTGTTCCATCATTTTATAACCCAGAGTAAATTTTCTAGATCGATGGTTGGAGAGAACTTTGCAGGAAACATCATTGTCAACCTAGCAAATCTTCCAGACTTTTTGCGAAATCCAATTCTAAAAAAACGTATGATGGAATTCTTTTCATTGGCAAAGCCAGATCAGGATGAAGTTATCAACAATGCACTAGAGGCAGGTCCAACTATACCATTTCCAAATTTTGCAAAACTCTTCAAGACTTGGCTTAAGATATTAGCTACACTTTCTGAAGAGCAGAGAGAGGGATTATTTTCAGCATACATTATGGAAGTTGCACAAAATCCCCAAAAACTAATCACTTTCAATCTAGACGGAATTTTGGAAATCTATCTTACACTAGAAGAAAATGAAAAAGAAATCCTGGCAGAAACTGTAAAGAGAATCATCAACAATCTTGATGAGGACAAAAAGAGAAGAATAATGTTAGTTATTCCCGAAAATGCAAAGAAACACTTGAAGTTTTAAGCGCCAGGTTGTGGCTCATCAGGCTTTCTGTTGTCTTCATTGGAATAATCAATGACTTCTCCTTCAGGAGACATTACACCTACAAAGATTTTCTCATGTTTTTTTAGTAATTTTCGGTGATCAGCCATTGACATGTCAAGTTTCAACTCATTCATTACCATGATTTGATATTCTTTCCATTCAGCCCAACACTTGTTGCATGTAGGATATTTCTCATTGACTGGACCTAATTGCTCAGTATCAGGAATTTCATTCTTGCATTTTGTACAAGTACGAGTCATGAAAAGTAGCAATTTGAAACTCCTTTTATCTTTTATTGAATGTAAAGTAATAATAGTTAACAAAGACCAAATTGTTCATGATAATAAAGTGTCCAAAATGCAAAGAAGATGCAGACTTGTCACCAGATTTTTCATTTGTAAAATGTAGATCTTGTGATTTGGACATGAGTTATGGTGAATATGTCAAATTCGTAGCACATAATGAAGCAACATATTCAGACATACTTGGAGATTATGCAGGAAGCACCGAAGGACAAACTGCAGGTTCCTTAGATGACTGGGATTAACAAGATGGTGAAATCATTCATCAGATTAAAATAATTAGTTAAGCAGATTTCTAAACATCATTGGAATTTCTGTTAGAAAATATACTTAATCTCGTAGGATTTTTGGTAGGACTTGGAATTGGAATAATGTCACTAATTGGATTCCGAAACACAGGTAGTCCAACATTATTTAGATTAACAATTGCATTTTTCTCAATCAGTATAGGATTCTTTGTTATTTGGGCAGGATACATGGCAGAAGACTTTGTTGTAAAGTCTGGCCACATTGAGAGATGGGTGCAAACTTTGGGAATTGCAATTCAAACAGTTGGATACTTTTTCATTGCATTCTCACACAGCATCAAATCATTTTTCCCAAAGTCAAGTTACTTTAGATCAGTTGGCATCTTGCCATTCTTTTTAGTTTCATCAGTTCAGTTAGAACATCTATTCAGATCAGTTTCATTCATCTTACTTGCATATGGTGCAATTGAGACAATGTTGTCATACTTTGATAATAGAAACAAAGGAGCAATCTCAGTTTCAGTTGGATTGGCTTTATTGGCTCTAGGAGAATTCTTGGGATGGTATTCATTTGTGTTCCCCGAATCAATTCTCTATTCAGTATCAATGGTAATCAAAATTGGGGGATTGATTGCATTATTCATCCCGGTCAGCAAGGTTCCATTAACCAAGATAAAATTTGATGAAGGGTTGGAGTAATTTTTCACTCTAGGCTCGAAATTTAGCAAAATTCAAAATTTGTCAAATTCTTTTATCTTTTTTGTATATTGCACAATATCATCGTTCTATCATAGAAATTATCAAAATAATCAGTAAGAAATGGCAGAGTACAGAACTCATATGAAAATTATTGGAGACATTCTAGCTACTACCAGAGATGACCTACAAGACGAGGATGGAGCAACAGTAACTTATCTGATTAGAAAAGCAAACATTTCTCATTCTAGAATTTCAAGAATTCTAAAGACTCTAGTTTCTCAAGGTCTTTTAGAGCAAGTAGATAGTCAAGGTTCTAACAAATACAAAATCAGCCAAACAGGAAGAGAATTCCTTCAAGCATATTACAAATTTACAAGTTTTGCAGACAACTTTGGATTAAGCATTTAATCTTCTTCATCCAATTCATCTAATTCATCATCAAAGTCATCTTCAAAATCTGTATCATGATAATCCTCACTAGACATACGTAATCATAGAAAAATTTTGATATTAAAAACTTGTTCAAAAGTAAATGATAATTAAACAAAAAAACTGGGAATAATCATTGAAAGTAAACTGTGACGCTGAAGGAATTGGGCAAGCATCCAAAGTAATTGAGGATGGAGGAATTGTTGTATTTCCAACTGATACCGTGTACGGTATTGGATGCAATCCATATAACAAAGAGTCTGCAAAAAAAGTTTACGAGATTAAATCAAGGGATTTTTCAAAACCATTTCCAGTTCTAGTTTACTCTAAAGAGATAGCCAGTCAGATTGCTGAATTTGATGAGATTTCAGAAAGACTAGTAGAGAAATTTTGGCCGGGTCAACTAACAATTCTTTTGAAATTAAAAGACATGAAACTAAAAGAGTCTCTAAATCTTTCAGACAAGATTGCATTACGAGTTCCAAATCACAAATGCACATTAGCATTATTGGAAAAATGTCACTATCTCATTGGAACTAGTGCAAATGTTTCAGGTCAACCATCATTTTTTGATCCTGCTGAATGCATCAAAAGTGTAGAAAACTATGATGTCTTTGTTGATGGAGGAACAATTACAAGCAAAGGAGAATCAACAATTATTCAGATAGAAGATGGAGAGATCAAAATTATCAGAGAGGGTTCTTTGAGTAAAGAGGAGATTTTGAAGGTATGAATCTGATTATAACTTGTGCAAGACACTTGGAACCTGAAACAGAAGAGGAGTTGAGGGGATTTTTAGATGAATTTGGGGATTCTGATCCCAAAGTTACAATCACAAGTATGTCAGGGATTCTCACTGCTGAAACAAAGCTAGATCCAGTTGAAGTGGTAAGAAAAATCAAAGAAATGCTTCTTGATGAGCCATGGAGTGTAAGATATTGTCTGAGAATCATTCCAATTCAAAGAATTGTAGAGACAAAAATCGAAGAGATTGAAAAAGTCGTTGAGGAACTATCAGATGGCATATCAAAAGATGAAAAATACAGAATATCAATTGAGAAAAGAAATTCAGACATGTCAAGTCAGGACATAATTAAAAAAATTGCAAGCAAGATAAAAAATCAAGTTTCACTTGAATACCCAGATAAGGTTGTTCTAATTGAGATTATGGGCAACAAAACTGGAATTTCTCTGGTTAAAAAGTCCGATATTCTAAGTACAGAAAAGACCAAGCGCAGTATGTCAGAGTAAGACTGCTGCCTTTTCTACTAGAATGTCTTCTAGTGGATTTTTGGAATAAACAGAATCAATTTCTTTTTTTGTTATATTGAAAGACTTTTTCAAGAATGCCTCATTGCTTTTTGAGAATAGTGGAATAGTTAATGGTGATAATTCCTTGTACAATGAATCCAGAGATGTTTTGTTTCCAATTGCAATTAAGAGAAAATCAGTGTTTGGCTTAATTCCTGCAGAAGTTATTGCAGCAGAGATTTGTTTTGATATTGCAAAGCGCATCAGTATATCAGTCTCTAGTTTGTTTGAAAGCAAGACATCATTTTTTTGAGATTCCAGTGATAGAGAAAGTATCTTTTTGAGGTGTGAGTTATTCAATACAAACTGGCTTGAGACTGCTTGAAGTTGAATTTTAGGGAATTTTTCTCTTAGATTATCAAGGAATTTGACATCAATCTCCTGCTTGCCTTTGATTTGAACAACTTGAATCTGTTTTGAAGATATTTTCAATTCTAGTTTCTTTGATGCACCACCATGAATTACAGGAATGATACTAACTACATCGTCATTTTTTATCAAAGTTGACTTGCCATCAAGTGCAGAAGAGTCAACTCCGTTTACTGCAATCAAAATATTTTCGGTATCTAATTCTGGAGAATCGTCTGGTTTTATTTCTAATATCGAGTCAATTAGTTCTGAAATTGTAATGTCTGATTTTTCAAGTTCTAGTTTTTCTGTTGAAAAAGATTTCTTGGCACCGCCAACAAGTTTTACAGTAATCATTATGATGTTTTGGTAAAAGTTTGAAATTAATACTTAGTGTATTATTCAGATTTTTCTTCTGTGGTTTCAGGAGTTGCTTCTGCAGATGGTGCTTCTGTGGTTTCAACAGGGGCTTCTGCCTCAGTTGCTTCAGTAGTAGATTCTACTTCAGGAGTTTGCTCAACTTGTTCAGGTTCTGCTTGAGCTTCTAGTTCTTGAGCTTTGGAAGCTTCAGCTTGTGCTTGTTTTGCTTTTTGTTCTCTAATCTCTTTTTTGATATAGTTTGTAATGTAACCTGCAATCTCATTTTTTAGTCCCTTTGAGCGGACGATTGAAACTTGATCTAGAGCTTTTTTGTTGTCAGCAAAATCTTCACCGAATTTAGACTTGTGATTATCCAAGACTTCGTATGAAAGACGCTTTATTCTGTCCACGAGTCGTCTAAAGATTAGGGTATTTTATACCTATATTCCAAGATACGAGTTTGAATTCTTTTCAAGGAGTTCTGCGGTCTCATCAAATGATTTTCCTAGAACTTTTGAGGCACAAAAGATCACACTTGGAATAAACCCAATATCAGCAGATTTCATCTCAAAGCATCTAGAAAATCTAACAGGACCATCAGTTTCAACTAGAATTTTTGATTCATCACTTTTTGATAGTAATGTCTGCTTGTCATTTGCATAAACCATCACAGGTCCAAATGAAACAAAAAATCCCATATCCATAGCCTTTGCAAGTTGTTTTTTGCTTCCATCAAACCAGTGAAGAAGGGCATGTTTGGTGTTAAAGGAAGTCATTACTTGAAAAACATCATCCAAACTCTTTCTTGAATGGATGGATACTGGCTTGTTGTATTTTTCAGCACATGATAACAGAGTTTCAAAGACATGTGTTTGCCTTTTAGTGTCTTGATCATTATTTGTATAAGTTGGGTCCAGACCTATCTCCCCAATTCCAGCAAGTTTGTCATGGTTGTCATCAATCATGGTGACAACTTTTTCTAGTTCGTCATTTGCGCATTCTGGATGAATTCCAATAAATGGCAAAACAAGATCACTTTTTTTTGCAAGCTCCAAAGTCTCTAGAGAATTTTTGACATCCATAGATACACAACATGCTTTAATTTTGAGAGCAGTCATCTCTTGCAAAATAAAATCCATGTCAGGAGAATATTGCGGATCAGAGAGATGAATATGAGAATCAAAGTACCAAGTCATTTTCTTGATCAATTCTTAAAATAGTCTGTATAAATCGATTCCTTAGTGATATTTTTTCACTCATTATCTTTTTTCGCAAAAAATGAAAACAAGGTTCATGAAATCATCAGAATTAGGACTATCTGCAATGTATAGAATTCTAAAGAAAGCAGGTGCTGAAAGAGTCAGTGACGAGTCTGCTGATGAATTAAGAAGAGTTATCGAAGAAGTGGCAAATGGAATTGCTAAAAGTGCAGTAGACATGGCTTCTCATGCAGGTAGAAAAACTGTCAAAGGAGAAGATGTGAAATTGGCTTCAAAACCGTTTAACAAATTCTAAACTAAAGAATTTGTTCAAGCATCAATTAGCAAAACAGGGCAGTTTCCAAGCTCAACAATTTTTCTTGAAACACTACCTAGGGACAAAAGTTTCTTTATTCCAGACAATTTTCTTCTTTTTGCCATAACAATGAGATCAAAGTTTTGATTTTTCACATATTTTGCGATAACTTCATCAGGATATCCAATTACAACCTTGTATCCAATTTTGATATTTTGGGATTTGTAGGGTTCAATTTTTTTTCTCATCTCATTTTGGCTATTAATTACAGACTGTTCTGCTGCTTTTTTGAATTCTCTTACTAGTGCTTTACTTTCAGAACCAGATAAAGCAAATGTTGGTGGTCTTTGCATTTGTTCAACTACATGTAAAACCAAAATCTCTGAAGAATCAAATTTTGCAATATGTATTGCATGTTTGAGTGCTTTATCTCCTGCAGGTGTACCTGCGTGTGGAACAAGAATTTTTTTGTACATTATTTCACCACGGTTACAGGGGCTTTAGCCTTGTGCAATACAAAATTAGATGTACTTCCAAAGAATAATTCTTTTGGAAATCCCATTCCTCTAGAACCAATTACAATTTGATCAATTTTGTTTCCAGGATTATTAGCAAATGTGGTTAAATCAATACCTGAAGTATGGCCACCAATTACAATTCCTTCAAATTCAATTTTATTTTTTTCAACTTTTTTCTGAGCAATATTCATTAACTTTTTTGCTTCTTGTTTCCATTTTTTAATTGGAAGAATAGGTGTACGAACTGCAGAAAAAGCACTGAAAGTAGTATCACTATGAACGCCAACAATTAGGGCGCCTGATTCTTTTGCAAATGAAATTGCTTTATCTAATCCTCTTAAGGAATTTTTAGAACCATCCAAACAAACCATTATTCTTTTTACCATAGTATGTGATAATTTTTCTCCTATTTTTGTATTGAGAGAAGAGGATTTTCAATTACAAATTTTTGAATCTTGGCAGGAGTTGGAATTTGTAGAACAATTGGAATCATCACAAGGGTTTAATTGTTCATTTTGTGTTTTTCAAAACGGTACTCTGGCAGAACGGTTATGCGTGGGCCTGCAAAGCCTATACAAGGGGGTTCGACTCCCTCGGGTACCTTTATTCAACTATAACTTTGCCTTCCATCCAAGGATGAAGGGTGCAAAAATAATCATAGGTTCCGGATTCATCAAATGTTAGCGTATAGGAATCAAATGGATCCAAATGTCCGCTATCAAAAAGATCTATTGGGGCATCATAAAATCCAGATGTAACACTGTGAAATGCTGAATCTTCATTTACCCATGTTACAGATTCGCCTGCACTGACTGTAACTACAGATGGGATGTAACATCTGTCTGTCTCCTCACAACCAGGGCGTGAAACTTTTGTTGGCATGATAACATCGCCTCCATCCATTACATCAGGTTGAATTTCTCCTTGCATTGAAAATGTAGATTCTGGATTTGATTCAGATGATGTTTCTGGTAGAGTTTCCATATCTGCTGAAAAAGCAACAGCAAGTGATACTACAATTACGATACCAATTATGCTTGCAGCAACTATTTTTTTTATCAAATCATCTCACATCCAAAACTGAGTTATAACATAATTACCTAATTCTCTAAATATATAACATACTAGAAAAGTAAATTGTCGCAAAACGGAAACGGTTTACTAGAATACATACCTGGCTCACACACGCTTCTAGTTCAAAAAAATTCTAGCCCACCTCTAGAGGGATTTGAAGAGAACATTAGAGATAGCATACACGAGTACGCTGAGAACTCTAAAAGTGATGTCGAGAAGGGAAACAACTTTCTTCAATGGATCCTAACTCGAGTCTTTGAGGCTACAGAAGATGATGCAGCAGATGCAATTGTAGATGGTGCAAACGATTTAGGCATTGATGCATACCTGCCTGTAGATTTTTCAGACAATACAATTAGATTATTTCAATCAAAATATGGTACATCTCATTCACTTGAAGCAATTGCAAAGTTCAAGGAAGATGCAAAACGATTACTTTCAAAAGATGTTACAAAGATGAGACCAGAATTAGCTCAGCTTGTTACAAAAATTAAAGAAAAGAATCTCAAAATAAAATGCTGTTACGTTACAGACCAAAAGGTAGACTATCATGATGAGTTTGTTGAAGTAATTGATGAGGAAAAAATCATCCAGAAATTATGGGACAGAATAAAGAAACCAGCAGCAGGCAAAAAATCATCAATACGACTAGAAAAGATGCTCAGACACGAGAATACCATACTAGGAATTCTAAAACTTCGTGAACTTACAGAGTTTGTAAGCAAGAACAGAGACTATGTCTTTGAATCAAACATCAGACAATGGATGCAGTTCAAGACCACAGTTAACAAGGGACTAAGAGATACACTTCAAAGCAATCCTAACAAATTCTTCTTTTACAATAATGGAATAACAATTGTCGTAAGTGATTTTTCAGAACTAGGTGAGAACATGATTGAGCTACATGCACCACAAATTGTAAACGGTGCTCAAACATCAAATTCCATTCTAGATCATTCAAAGAGAACAAAGAACATGGATGGTTCCATGACAGTTACAATAATCAAAGCAGATGATGAGCAAGAGCAAAACAACATTACAAAGTATAGAAACTCGCAAAACTCAGTCAGAGGAAAAGACTTGGTTTCCTTGATGGACTTTCACAAGTCAATCAAATCACAACTCAAAAGCTGTGGCTACTTTTATGAGATTCAAGCAGGCTCCTTTGATACAAAATCAAAATCAAAACAATGCGAGTATGCAGGAGATTCTACATACAACAACTATCTTCCAGACAATCACAAAAAAGTCATTGTTGCAAAAGATGCAATTCAATCTCTAGTTGCAGGAATCGAACAACGACCAACTGAAGCTTACAGTTCACCAGCTCAATTTCTTCCAAGAGGAAGCAAGTATGATGATATCTTTAATGACAATCTAAAAGATGATTACAGAATTTTGTTGTATCCATATTTGGTAAAAGAATATGCAAAAAAATCTCTAATGTATGGAAAGAAGGGAGGTCACAAGACAAAGAGATACGCAACTCTGTTCTATGTTGCAGTGTACTTTAGAATTCTACACAAGAAAATTCTCGAATCAAAGGGCGATTTTAAGGGAGATATTAGAAAAATAGAGCCAATTTTCCGCAGTTTCAAACTAAATTCTAGAATTTTGAAGCTCGCAGATGTCATTGTTACAAAATTCCTTGAGGACACAGTTGTTGATGATGAAATTGAGATGGCAAACACAAAGCACAATTTCTTTTCTCAACATGTTTGGAATGATACGATGCTTCGAGTGATTGATAAAAAAATCAGACAAGAAGAAGATGAAATCTTGGCATTAAAGAAACTCACAAGTAATTTGTTGTAGTAGGCAGTGTCCAACCAAGTAAAAATCTTGCAGGAGGTTTACATTGGTCAGACGCTACCTGTTGTTCCTAAAAACAGGTTGTATTTAACATAATTTTCAACTGTACTCGAGAATGTTTTTTATATTGAGTAGAAAGAGCAGAAATCACTTTGGGTTCAAAAAGCAAATGTACAATTTGTAGCGGTGAAATCAAAAATCCATTCAATCCAATGAAAGAATGGGGAATTGATGGTATGCTTTGCGGTGACTGTTATTCAAAACAACTACACGACTATTATCCCGGAGATCATGTTAGAGTAAACAAAGAATTAGACTAGAGTTATTCTGATTTATTTGCATTAAAGCAATCTTTTACAAGAGGATCGTCTGTTGCATCTTTCTCATCAAGAAATTGAATGTCAGTAATTGTTTTCTTGCGTTTTAGCAAGTTTACTTGGAATGAAGAGAACTTTTTGCAATCACACTTGTTGTACAGACATTCGTCATTGTCATTTTCATCATGATCTACTGCTTCATGACCACAGTTACACAATGCATCCTTTTTGACGTCCTTTAGATCCTTGTGAGCATATGTTCCCAATCTTAGATAGGCTTCTCCACCATGACCTTTCTTGAATCGCTCATAGTGTTCTGATTTTTGCAAGAGTTTGCAAAAAGACATGTTTGATTCAGGCTTTTGGGAATCAGCTCCCATGATAAACCAGTACTTGTCACCAGTCTCAACAAACCTGATCTTGATTGTGGGATCTATCCAGAAGCGAATTGTATCATGCCACAAGGAAGCGTACTCTTTTCTGCTAGAAACAAGTGGGGCAACATTCATGCGAAGATCATAATAGCGGTAAGCAATTCCTTCAAAGTCATCAAACCATGGAATTGCAGACATTTATGGCAAATCAGGCTAGAGATTATTTATCTGATCTGAATTTGTAGTAATACCCTTATATCTGAGTTTTAGAATTAAGAACGTATGACTTCCTATAGAACAAGTATGCAAATTGTTGCTGATTTGTTGACTGTTACTGAACAGTCTGGACAGGAAGGCATCAAGACAACCTCACTTCTAACAAAGGCCAATTTATCACATTCAAGATTATCCAAATTCTTGGAGAACTTGACTGGAGCAGGCCTAATCAACAAAATCGAATATGACGGAAAAAACACTTTTGTGATTACACCAAAAGGAAGACAATATTTGGAATCTTATGCAAACTTTTCAAGTATTGCAGAATCATTTGGTTTAGAACTCTAAAATCTATTTCTTCTTAGATTTTCTCTTAGCATTAGCTGCTTGTCGTGCTTTCTTTTCCTTGTAAGAACTGTACACGACAATAATGATAATTCCTGCTATTCCGCCATAGAACAGATGTGGAATGAATCTTAGAGTTCCAGAAGTAGGATCAAAGAACGCAATTGCGATAGTAATTATCATGAACATCAAAACTACAGTGAGATATTTGTCCATATGAGACGTAATTTACAAAACCATATATCTTTTTGAAAATCTCTCAGAGGATATGGCAAAAATGCTAGAGCTTGGCGGACTAGGTTTGATAGTAATCATGTTTGCAAGCTTTGTTGGAGCTTTCCAACCTACAATTGAACCTGGATTATCGCCACTCTTTTGGGGATGTGCCGGAGCTGCGCTAACGATCATAATGTATAGAAAGTTCAAGAGAAAGAGAGACGAAGAATCTGAATAAAAGAAATTCATAAAATGTTAGGATTTGATCAACATTTGATCAACCGACAGATCTATAAAGGACAATTTCAAGCAAGTTATGAGGGGAACATGACAGAACAAAGTAAACAATGGTGGGAAGGTTTAGGAAAAGAACTACAAGTAGACATTGAAGCCCTTGATGAATCAAATTCTTAAATTTACAAATATTTTCTAAAAAATTTTACAAGCCTCGGACGGGATCTGAACCCGCGACCTAACGCTTACGAGGCGTTCGCTCTACCAGGCTGAGCTACCAAGGCACGTTTGGGTAAAGCCATCAGAGTTAATAAAAAGCCTTTCTGAGTTGGATTGATTGAAAAAAACAATTTCTGGAATTAGAGGAATATTTGGAGAGGATCTTAATCTAAAAGACGTACTAGAATTTTGTAACAACTTTTCATCACTAGCAAAGTCTGGCAAGTGTGTAATTGGAAAAGACACCAGACCATCAGGTTCTATGATTAAAGATACTGCAAGTGCAGCATTAATGAAAAACGGAATCGATGTTTTTAATTTGGGAATAGTTCCAACTCCCGTAGTTTTTAGAGAAGCAAGAAAGTATGGTGCAGGAATTGTTGTTTCATCTTCTCACAATCCAATAGAGTGGAATGGTTTGAAGTTCATCATCGAGGGAAGGGGAATTAATGAAAAAGAACTTCCTCAAATCATTGAGAAACAAGAGATTCCAAAAACCAAGATCGGTTCTGAACAAGACATTTCATCATCATACATTGAAGATGCAAAGAAGATCATAGGAAGTTTGGACAATCAGCCTGAAGTTGCAGTCGATATTGGAGGAGGGGCTGCAAAAGAATTTGCGCCTAAACTGCTTGAATCAATAGGCTGTAAGGTTCATGTGATTAATGCAGACCTTGAAGGCTCTACTAGGGGTCCTGATCCTACTGCAGACAGCTTGAATGATCTTGTTTTGGCATCATCAAACAAGGAGATCGGTTTTGCATTTGATTTGGATGGTGACAGACTAGTTGTAGTTAGAAACGGAAAGAAACAGACACCAGATGTAACACTTGGATTGGGAGTTGCAAAGTCATTGGAACTTGGATACAAGAAATTTGTGTTAAGCATTGACACTAGTGTTTCAGTTGAGAAATACATCAAAGAAAATGGCGGAACAGTTCAGCGAACCAAAGTTGGCGAGGCAAACGTCATTGAACAAATGATTAAAGACAATGCACAAGCTGGAGGAGAAGGAAGTAGTGGCGGTTTCATTTTACCGGAGTTTAATTATTGTAGAGAAGGAATTCTAACAAGCGGTTTGATTTCATCAATGCTTGGAACTGCAAAGTTTGATGAAGTTTTGAATTTCATGGAAAGTTATTATCAAATTAGAGACAAGACTGCAATTGATTCACAATACCACGACAAAGTAATAGAGAAAATAGGTTCTACATTTTCAAATGATTATTCAGAAGTAATTACACTTGATGGAGTAAAGGGAATAATTGATGAGAACAGTTGGGTGTTGATTAGAAAATCAAACACTGAAGACATTATTAGAGTTTCAGCTGAATCAAATGATGAGGCAAAATGCAAACAAATTGTAAAAGACACGATACAATTGGTGAATCAAAGTTATGAGCAAATTAGATGAATCTGAGATTATCAAAATCTTTCAGAGAAAACTGGGCAACAAGAATTTTGTTTCTGAAGACGTAGAGATTTTCAAATTAACAAAATCAAACATTGTAGCCAAGACTGACACTTTGGTTCAAAGCACCGACATTCCTCCCAAGATGAAACTTGGGGAAGCTGCAAGAAAGAGCGTTGTGGCATGTGTAAGTGACTTTGCTTCAAAGGGAGTAAAGCCAGAATATGGCATAATTTCAGTTAATTTTCCTTCAAGCATTACTCGCGCAAAGATTGAGGAGGCAGCTAGCGGATTTAGAAAGGCTTGCAACGAGTTTGGAATCTCCATTCTAGGGGGCGATACAAATGCAGGAAGAGAAATTGTGTTTAATGTATGCCTGTTTGGCAATGCTAAGAGCATAGTTCCCAGGAGAGGTTCAAGAGATAAGGATCTAATTTTTGCAACAGGTCCATTTGGATATACTGCAGCAGGTCTGAGTATTCTATTACACAAAAAGAAAGCAAAAAGAGAGTTTGGCAAAAAAGCTATGCAATCAGTGATTCATGCAAAGCCTAGACTGAGTTTTGGTGTGAGGAATGCAAAATATTTTTCAGCCGCTATGGATTCTAGTGACGGTCTGTCTACTACACTAAATGAGATGGCAAAGCAATCAAGGAAAAAATTTGTCATTACAAATTCCCCACACAAAAAAGATGTAGAGGAGTTTGCAAAATCACAAAAGATGAATCTAGAAAAACTAGTTTTTCATGGAGGAGAAGAATACGAGTTTGTCTTTACCATTCATCCAAAACACAAAGCAACCATACTAAAGAATGCAAAGCTACTCAGAACACCAATTATTGAGATTGGTCATGTTACTACTGGCAAAGGTGTAGTATTGCAAAGAGAAAACAAAACAATTCCCTTAAAGGACAAAGGTTGGAAACATTTTAGATAATTATTCGTCGTAAGATACGTCTCGCTCTACATTATTCACAATACTAAAGACAGATTCAGCAGGCAAAACTGCAACACACTCAGTCATCCACATCTCATCAAGGTAGAGTAATCTCTTTTTGTCATCTTCAGGCAAGTCATCTGGATGAGCTTCGGGGTATAGTGCATGCATTTTGTATCCTTCATTTGCAATCTGTTGGCATTTTTTCTCCTGGGGTGATAGAATCACTTCATTGATCGGAGTTAGAGATTGCATGGCCATTGAGCCAAATAATGCGACAGCTACTGCAACTCCAATTGCCAATAACCAGATAGAGGCCATACTTTGATAGAGTATTTTCAGTATAAGAAGAATGGTCGTTTTTTGGCCAAGTGGCAAAATCAAAGCAAAATTCCAAAATCAATGTTTTTTAAACCCCTTTAGGTGTGAGTAGACATTGTCAGAAGTAGAAGCCGAAGTTGAGGCAGTAGAAGAAGCACCAGTCGAAGAGACTGAGGCAGCTGTAGAAGAAGTAGAATCTGAAGCAGTAGAGGAGAAATCTCAACCACAGGCAAAGAAAGAGGAAGGCCCAGAGAAATGGGGTATTGCTCACATTTACAGTAGTTACAATAACACAATCATTCACATGACTGATCTTACTGGCGCAGAAACTGTTTCCATCAGTTCTGGTGGAATTCACGTCAATGCAGACAGATACGAATCATCACCATTTGCTGCAATGAAAGCTGCAAATG
>JBHITY010000003.1:0-19112 GCA_042138585.1 Candidatus Nitrosopumilus sp. | reverse complement strand
AAGATTATTGAATTTTCTTTGATTTCTTACATAAGCCTATTATAACTGACATAATATAATAATCTTAATGAGGATTGCAACCATGTCTGTGCCTGAAGTAGTCAGGGAAATAATCACTAGAAATCGTTCAATTTATGATTGCATGAAGATGGATTTGATAAATTACACAGCATTAGCAGTAAAAATTCAACCAGAGATTGAGAGAATTCTTGGAAATAGTGTTAATCTCAACACAGTAGTTGTAGCAATCAAGAGATATGCAGATTCATTTGAGATTAAGGAGGAAGTAAAGGATGAACCAGTTTTGAAGAATGCAAGATTGGCATTAACTGATGGAATAATGGATATAAAATTCTCAATCAAGGATTCTAACCAAATCGATCCGATGGCAATTTTGGACAAATTCTCAAAAATTACAAATAACTATGAATTTTTTAGAATGTCTGATTCCTTTAGATTTCTTACTGAAGACATGGAAGACATTAGGCAGATTTTTGATAATGTATCAGATAGAGAGGATGTATTTAGTACTGGCCTTGCAAAGATCAAAATCACAATTCCAAATTCTCAAAATCAATCAGACGTGGTTTCTTATGTTGCAGAGGTATTGCATGCAAATGGTGTTGAACTAGTAAATGCCTTTTTCAGCCAGGACAATATCGTAATTATTCTAAATGAAAAAGATGCCTCCAGAGCATATGAAATTCTTCATTCGGACATAATGAGAGCCTAGAATTTTAGCCCTATTCGCAAATCAAACTCATAGGATATATTCAGTTATTTTCAGAGTACCATAAATGGCCAGATATAAGAAGAGAATTGTGGTTTTAGGGGGCGGTTTTGCAGGCGTTCAATGTACACAAAAACTTGAGGAGCTTTTCAAAGATGATTCAGAGATTGAGATTGTTATAGTTAGTGAGGATAATTTTCTTTTGTTCACACCAATGCTTCCGCAGGTCGCATCTGGAACGATTGAGACAAGGCATATTGTAATGCCAATTAGAACTATTACAAAAAAAGCAATTTTTTACGAAGGTAGAGTAAAGAACATTGATCCTTATGGAAAGATTGTAAATCTGTGGGGAAGTGGAAACAAGAGAGGAATTTCATTACACTATGATTTTCTTGTTGTTGCATTGGGAAGTGAAACCAACTTTTTTGGAATGAGTGATTTGGAAAAGAATGCTTACCAAATGAAAACACTCAACGATGCAGTTATGGTAAGAAACAGAATCATCGATATGCTAGAGCAAGCAGAAAATGAAACAAATCCAATTCTAAAACAAAGTCTGCTAAGATTTGTAATTGTAGGTGGAGGATTTGCAGGAATTGAAACTGCTGGAGAGATAATGGATCTTTTGCTTGATGTGAGAAAATACTATCCAAATATTGCAAGAGAGGACATCAAAGTGATTGTTTTAGAGGCACTACCAAATATTCTGCCAGGATTTAGTGATGATCTTGCAAAATTTGCACAGGAAAAATTATCAGAGCATGGAATTGATATCAGACTTCAAACAGCAGTTACAAGTTTTGATGGAGATGAAGTTATGACAAAGAGATTAGATGGAGAAAAGGATAAAGTTGATGAATCAATGATTGATTCGATTCAATCCAAGACAGTAATTTGGACTGCAGGTGTGACTCCAGTAAACACTATCAAGAGATCACTCTTCAAAACAGACAAGGGAAAAATTGTTGTTGACCGATTTTTAGAAGTAAAGGATTTTCCTGAAGTATTTGCAATAGGTGATTGTGCTTTGTTTTTTGATCCTAAAACAAACAGACCATTTGCACCAACTGCTCAGCTTGCAGAAGCCCAAGCAAAAATTGCTGCAAAAAATCTTCATGCCTTGATAAGAAATAAAGAAAGAACAGAGTTTACCTACGAGTCACGGGGTCAGATGGCAATTATTGGAAAAAGAACAGGAATTGCTTCATTTATGGGAATGAATATTCACGGAATTGTAGCATGGTTCCTATGGAGAAACGTCTATCTTTCAAAAATTCCAACTTGGGATAAACGATTCCGAGTATTTCTTGACTGGACAGCTGATGCAATTTTTGATAGAGACATTTCCAGACTCAAATTCATGAGACGTGAACCAGAAAAAGAATACAAGGTTCTTGATGAAGTCGATGATGTTTGGTAGTTAGTTTAGTTTTCTAATTTTATAGATGATAATGGCTGGTGCTGCAAAGTACATTCCAATATTCATCAGAATAATTCCCACACCATATGAAATCATTTCTTCTTCAGAATTAATTTCAACATAGTTTAGAATTGATAATGTAGATAACATTGGAGTAATTGATAGTTTTACAACTTCTTTGAATAATGGAGATTCACGCTCTAAATCTGCAATTGTTGGAGAGAATGAATAGTAAAGTTGGTTAAACCCACTCATAAAAGCAGATCCTGATTCTGTTGTAAGAATAGTATTATCTCTTAATTCTCTTAATTTTTGAACTTGTGGTGCCATTTCAGAGCCAAATGTTGCAGTTGCAATTAAACAACCACCGTTTTCCTCAGTGTTAGAGTCTTCAGATAATTTTTTGAAAGAATTTATTGTTTCATCAAATCTTTCAATTTGAGAATCAAAATCATCCACACCATTGCTGTATGAAAAAGTGTAATAGTTATCTGAACTGTGAATTACAACTTCTTTGAATTTTACATTGTAATCTTGACCGTTGGCAGAAAAGAGTCCTTGTGCATTAGTAATGTAAGCATCTTTTCCATTAATTGTAATTTGTTCTTGGGAGATAATATTCAATTGACCAGATTCAACAACCTCTCTTAATTCTTCAGATTTATCTGAAATAATATCATCAATGGTTTTTCCATCAGTTGGATATATCGTAAGTGAAATAACAGGATTTATGACGCCAACCTTTGGCCCTACTGCTACAATATCAGGAGAGTTTTCTTGAGTTTTTTCGGGTTCTTGTAAGAGCCAACCTGCAGGAGCACTAAATGTTATATCAAGTTCTTCGCTTTCAAATAATTGATTTCCAGTGGGTGGTGTTACATCTGTTTGAATTCTATCAGGCTCAGATAATTCAAGTAAATTAGAAATTTCAGATTGACTAACAACTGTTACTTTTGTAATCCTAACTTGTTCTGGATTAAGAGGTTCATCTCTATTTCCAGTAGAAACTGATGCAATTTTATCAAGTGTTTCAAAGCTTTCCTCAGTTACAATTCTTCCAAATACTGTATATTGTTCGTCAAGGAAATTGGAATCTTGATGAACAATAAAGAATTGTGAACCACCACTGTTAGGATCAGCCGATCTTGCCATTGAAACAATTCCGCGGTTATGCTTAATGTTGTTAAACTCTGCATCTAATCTTTCTTGAGGACCACCAGTTCCCCAGGTATTTGGATCACCACTAATTGTATTTGGATCACCACCTTGAATCATAAATCCTGGAATTATTCTATGAAATAATGTTCCATCATAAAATCCAGATTTGGATAATGTGATAAAATTCTGAACATGGTTTGGAGCATCATTTGGGAAAAAAGCAATTACAATTTTTCCTAATTCAGTTTCAATAATTACTACAGGATCAGTTAGAACAGATTCATTTGATTGTGCAAATGCATGATTTGTAACTCCAACAAAAAGTATTGAAATTGTTATTGCAAGAAATATTTTTTTCAATAATTTTTTCCTATTTGGCTTACTTAAAAGCCAATTGTATTAGTTTTTAACAAAGTCAAACAAATTACCCCTATGCAACCTGATGAAAAGATTCAGGCTCATATTGTTTCAATATGGAGAGAATCCAAGAAATTACTATCAATTGGTGGAAAAGAAGGGATGTTAGTTCTTACTGATAAACATCTAATGTTTATTCATAAAACTGAAGCCAAGATGAAATGGTGGAAGGCAATAACTCAAAGACAGGTTATTAATTTCATCAGATCAAAAAATACAATGATTCGTCATGATGGATATGACGAACAAGATTTGATTAATGATGTAGAAGATAAAAGGAATACAGAGTTATCATTTGATGATATTTCTCATATTAGTTTTGAAGAAAAAACTTGGGGAAGTGTTTTACAATTAGAATATGAAAAAGAGGGGAAGAAAGAGAAATTCCAGTATGCCATTGCACAGGATTGGGTAAAATACCCAGCAAAAGAGCCTACAAAATACATGAAGGTGGATTGGGAGCCATTTGTGCAATACATTAAAGATAGACAGAAATTTACAAAATAAAATTGGGAAAAGTTTTCGCTGTAGGTGTAGGTCCAGGCTCACCAAAATATGTAACAGAGATTGTCAAAGAGATAGTTCAAAATTGTGATATTGTTATTGGGTACAAATACACTCTAAAAACGATTGAACACCTTCTGGAAGGAAAAGAGGTTCATGAAATTACAATGAATAATCAAGAAGAGTCTTATCAAGAAGTTCTGCCAAGATTAGGAGACAAAACCCTAGTCATTCCCTTTACAGGAGATGTAAATTTTTCAGAATCCGAAGTTGTTGATAGATTAATAGAAATTTTTGGTAAAGTGGAAATTGTTCCAGGAATTAGTTCAACACAGGTTGCTGCATCAAGAGCACAGGTTCCACTTGATAAATCCAAAGTGATTACAATGCATGTAACGACTCCAATCGAAGATAAAAAATTAGAATTACAAAAAGCATTGATTGATGGTTTTAGTGTAGTTTTGGTTCCAAGGCCATGGCCAAAGCAACCAGACAAGCATTTTATGCCATCAGAAATTGCAGTTTATCTTCGTGAACATGGTTTTGATACTGGAAAAATGAAGGTTCATGTTTTTGAAGCAATAACTACTGAAAATGAAACCACTTTTGAAGGAACTGTAAAAGATTTGGAAGGAAAAGAATTTTCAGATTTGTCAGTAATGGTATTCAACCAAACAAGCCTAGACTCTTACATGAATTACAGATGGCAGTGGGAAAACTAGTTTCCTAGATTCTGGCCCTGTCTTAGAACTAGATTATCAGAACTTGGGAAGACATATGCTACAATTTTCATCCATGGATAATCTGGATCATATAGTCTGTAAAATCCTGCATCATCAAATGTAATGTTGATAGAATCGCCCGGTGCTATATCTCCAGTTGAAATTCGTCCATCAGGATCAAATGGATCGTGTCTATCACCATAATTTTCTTTTCCACTAAGAATACTATGAGATACTACATCATCATTTACAACAGTAATAGTAGTACCGGGTTCAACTGAAATTCTATCCATAGAGAAATATCCTAATCGATCTGAACCGGTTCCACTAGGAGTTGCAGTAATATAACTATCAGAGCCTCCCTGTGAGGAAGATCCTTTGATAATGTGAATTGTTAGTTCGTTTGATTTTTCAGTTGTTGGAGTTGTATCAATTTGTGATAGTGTAGATAATTTTGTAGTGTAGATAATTTTGTAAGTTTCATCTGGTGTTGTAATTCTACCAGTAAAACCATAAACTGATGCATCACTACTTTCTGCAACTAGTCTTCCAAAGAAGCTAATTGTAGTGTCGATACCACCAGAACTTTCTACATTACCATTAATTCTGATGTATCTACCTTCACGCAAAAATTTTCCTTCCAACTCTGAAATGATAAATTCGTCATCATCAAGAGTAACAAATCCATCTTCTATAACAAAATTAATTGAACTTCCACGTTTATCTTGAGAGGACAAGCCTAGATCAATTTCAGTAAATTTGATTTGCTCTTTAGTTACAGCAAAGCCAGAGCCTTCTAAAAGAAATGCTTGGTTTTCTGAGACTTCTGCAAATGATTCATTGAAAAGATATCCTGAGAAAACTACGAGTAATGCTAGTAATGATATTGCTAATTTCACAATAGATTAGTCTTTTAATTTGGTTTATAATTTGCTACTAAATTATTTTAGACTCAATAGGCAAATACTAAGGGATTAGATATCAATTCCAGGCATTTTAAGACCCTCTTCTTGCATCATTTCTATCATATAGATTTCCAAATATCCTCCTGCCAAAAGCAGTCCAACGACAATTCCAATTTCAATTGCTGTAGGTTTGATAAAATTTCTAAGATCAAATTTTTTGGTAATGGCTCTAATCAGAATAAAACTTCTAGAAATTCCTAACGAATATGCAGTCAATTCCATCAATCCAAATGGAGATAGAAATAGAATAGCTAGTGGTGGAACTTTTTCTAAAATAGGAGCAGTTGTGGTTATTGCTGCAAATGCAAATCCTGTTGACCAAGCTGAAAAGAGTCCCCATGCAATACCAAATCCTGGAATAAACATTGGAAGTGCTATAGTTGTGTTATGAGCAAATATCCCAAAACCATCAATATCCATCACCAACTCTTCAAACTCTGACATGAATAGATCAGCTTCTTCTTGACTCACTGTAGACATTGAACCGATTTGATATGTGCCTGCAAAAATTCCTACGAATATGAAGAACAAGGAAATTCGGAGTTTATTCACAATACAATACAATTAGAACAATATTTGAGGGTTCGTAGGCGCAGATTTAATTAAACCAAATCATATTTTTTGATATGAAAAAGGAACTGTCTTTTGCATTAAACTATGCACTAAACAAAGGATTCCAGATTCATCCAGATGCTTTTAAGATATTAGAAAACGTTGATGTAAAAAAACTAGAGAAAATAATCAAGGAAATAGTTAGAGAGAAAACAAAGCAGAAATTATTTCAGATTAATCAAGATGATTTAGAGACATATCTTGGAATTAAAGATGATCCATCATTAGAAAATGAGGTTAAGGTTTTGCTAGACCCTACAGACAAGATAACCACAGGAGAGGGAGTAAAGGGGTACAATGCGTTATTTTCAAGCAGATTTAACAAACTAAAGCGCATAGTCTCAGACAGACCAGAAGCTAGGATGTTAAAATCCCTAACTTTTGTCAAGAATGAAAGATCAGAAGATGACATGTATGTTTGTGGTCTGGTTACTTCAAGAAATAGTGAGAGAAATGTAACAAAGTTGGTTTTAGAGGATCCTTCAGGCTCATTAGAGGGGATTATTTTTGATACTGAACTTCAAAAGACTGCTGATACCCTCCTAGTAGACCAGTTTGTTATGGCTAGAGTTAGTGTGGGAAAGAATTCCGGATTTATCATAAAGGATTTGATTTTTCCAGATATTCCTGATCAGGCCACAAACAAGTCTGAATCAGAAGCTTATGCCGTATTTTTGTCTGATTTGCATATTGGAAGCAAATACTTCATGGAAGAAGAATTAACAGAATTTTTTTCTTGGATATCTAGTCCGGATCCTACTGCAAAAAAAATCCGATTCATTTTGATTGGCGGAGATGTGGTTGATGGGGTTGGAATTTACCCAAATCAAAACAAGGAGTTGGTATGCCAAACCATAGAAGAGCAACTCAAAAAAGTTGAAAATTTGCTTGATAAAATTCCAAAAAATATCAAGATAATCATAATGCCTGGAAATCACGATCCAGGTAGAAGGGCATTGCCTCAACCTGCAATCCCAAAGAAATACAATTCTGGTTTATGGGATAGGGAAAATGTCGTAATGGTTGGAAACCCAGCTGTAGTCTCATTGAATGGTGTTAAGGTAATGATGTTTCATGGGCAGAGTATTGATGATATCGTAAAGACCACACCGGGTCTTAGTTATGACAAGCCGACAAACGTAATGAAGCATCTTCTCAGAGCCAGACATCTTAGTCCAATTTATGGCAGTCAGACTCCTATTGCACCTGAGATGCAGGACCTTATGGTAATTGAGGATATTCCAGATATCTTTCATGTAGGCCATGTCCACAAGGCCCAATTGGATATGTACAAGGGTATATTGTTGGTTAATTCAGGGTCTTGGCAAAAACAGACACCATTTCAGGCAAGTGTTGGAATGACTCCAAATCCAGGAATTGCCTTGTTGGTTAATTTGAAGACCTTTCAGGTTTTCCATCAAAATTATAATTCTAATCTAGACAATATCCTGCAAAGTTAGATCATCTTTGAAGGTCTTTTTTATCATTTCAGATGATACAGTTAGTTTGTATTTTTTTGTTCTACCATGAATTCCTTGATGGACCAGTCTTCCAGAGATAATTCCAGAAAGTTCTATCTCGCTTAGCATTTGTGTAATCCTTCTTTGGGTAAGTTCGTCGCGTCCCACAACTTTGCAGAGATTTTTGTATGATGTGTAGATTTCTCCAGTAGATGAGCCGTTGGCCTTCATTATAGCAAGTATGACTAGTTTTTCATGAAGAGGATATGATTTGAGAGATGTCTCTTCTTTGTTTTCTTCAATTTTTTGGGATGCGTCTCTGACATGGCTTTCGGTAACTTTTTCTGATTGTTGTCTTTCAGCTAGTTCGCCTGCAACTCTAATCAAGTCAATTGCTCGTCTAGCATCACCATGTTCTCCTCCTGCCAGAGCAGCGCATAGGTTTAGGGCAGATTCATCTACGGATTCGGCTTCAAAGGCTTCAGATATTCTCTCCTCCAAAATTTTCTTAATTTGTTCAACATTGTAATTTGTAAAGACAATCTCTTCTTCTCCCAGGCTGCTGATTACCCTAGGATCCAGTTTTTCTTTGAAGGTCAGGTCGTTTGAAATTCCTATTAGAGTCAGCGAGCCAGAATTGAGGTTTTCATTTGCTCGGGTTAGTTGGTATAGGATATCCTTTCCAGTCTTTGATACAAGTTCGGCAAGATAATCAATCTCATCAATCACAAATACAACGTTGGTATTTTCCTGATCAATGTTGTTTAGGATACGTTTGAACACCTCACTTATGGCAAGGCCAGTTGAGGGTAATTCTTTATCAGAGAGCCCTAATTGACGCCCAAAACTGACCAACAAACCGTAAAGTGTGGTCTCTTTTTTTGCATTAGAATAGATTATTTTTATTGGAAAATTTGATTTTTCAACCCTCTCTTGGATTTTAGAGATGACTTTTCTGACGACAAGTGTTTTTCCTGTACCAGGCTTACCATAAACCAAAAGGTTGGAAGGTCTTGATTGTTTGAGAATTGGTAATAGAGATTGGGTAACTTGTTCTTGTTCAGTATTTCTATGTTGGATTGTTTTTGGAATGTAGGTAAAATGAAGGATATCTCTATTTTTGATAATTGATTTGCCAGATTCAGCTGCATCTAATAATCTATCAATCGGATCAGACATACTCACACACCTTTGTTTCCTATCAATTTCATCTTAACCATATCTCAATTAAGAGAGTAAAGAATAGAATAGTAATTCTAGTTTAGTTTGTAATTAATTATTTTTAGTTAGTTTTTGTTTTTTCTTAAAATAAAAAAATTAGAAAAAAGAAGAGTGGAAATATTGGTGTGTGGGTTTCGTTAGTTGTTAACAACCATGTTAATTTGATGTTAAGAAAATCCCAAAAAACCCTATTTTGACCCCCTAATTTCCATTCCAGGCGTTAAGATTGATGTTAACAATGTGAATATCCAAAATCTAACCCCTTTATTTCCACTCCAGGCATGATAATTTCTTAATTTAGGTGGTTTAAACATGATTAATTGTTAATAACAAAAAAACAACTAGGCGTGGCTTACGCAGTCAATGTTAACAAACCATTTAGTTAACAAATTTTCGCGGATCCTTTGAACTGTTAACATCAGATCGAATGATCCTACATGGCCAAAAAACGTATTCGTATAGACATGGAAGACTCTGACGGTGCACGTTATGATATCAAACTTGAAGGTAATGTGACCAGGGACAAAGTCTTGAAAATATTTGAGATGATGGACTTGATGAATATTGAAGAGGAGGAAACATCAACAAACATCGATTCTGTAGGCTCTAAAATTTGGCATGTTGTTGACAAATTCTTCCCTATGGGCAAGTTCACATCAACAAACATTCTTGAAAAATACGAGGATGAATTCAACGAACCTATCAAACTTAGTGTAATTTCCACATACCTCTCAAGATTTTCATCAAAAGGTAGGGTGGATAGGACTAGAAATGGTAGAGAATGGACCTATCAAACCATAAAAATAAGCCAAAAACAACACTAAACTATTCAAGAAATAGTGATTTTTCTAACAATCAAACGGTCTTTTCCAAGAATTAATTTAACATATTCGCCCTTCTGAATGTCCATATACTTTCTAAACTGTTTTGGGATGGAAATAGTTCCTGCAGAAGTGATTTTTACCAAGACTTCATTTTCTTGAATTGACATATTGTTATTATAAATTAATAATATATATAATTTAATAAATTATTTTAATTATAATTAATAATAAAAAATGGTATTTTTTGCCTAAAATAATGTAAAATGACTTGGGGAAAACTTGAAAGATTTCTTTTAGGCAACAGTTGGGCTTGCTTCAACTTCTCCAACCTTTGCAATTCCCTTTTCAGTAATGGAATAAGTGTATGGTTTAGTTTCAGTATTTCTTTGAACAAGACCCTCTTCAAACAACTTCTTCATTAGTCTTGAAGTGTGCTCTCTACTCTTCTTTAATGTGATTTGTATGTCACGTGATGTCATAGCTTTGTTTGTGATTAGATGCAACACGTAATTGGTTGGATTTGTGTGCTCAATATTGGGAACTTTAGGTGTGGAAACTGGTCTTTCAGGAACTATTTCTTGTTCTTGTGACATTGTAACTTCCTTTTCTTGGACTTCATTTTTTGCTAATTTTTCTAAGAATTGTTTTAACTCCAAATTTGGATCCTCTGTTTTCTGCTCAATTCCCTGAATTTCAAGTGCATCTAGGCGTATTTTCATGTCAATTAACTGTCTTTCATAATACTCTAAACGCTCAGATTGTGATGCATCTACCATCTCACTCTTTGATTTAATGAATGGACGAATCTTATAGTATCCATACAAGCCTCCTAAACCTACAATGAAGGCCAATATCACACTTAAAATCACTTCAGGATCAGGAATCTCTACTAACATCACAAATTTTATGCCTATATTGTGATTTATCGTGATTGAACAACATTATTTCACACTTTAGATTAACAAACTCACACATATTGTCACAAACAATTCAATTGAAGTAATCGAACAATTATCACAACATCACATACTACATGCCTGTCTTACGAGCCTATCTATCACACTAATCACTTCATCTTCTCTTTCTGGGAAGATATCACTCTCATTTATCACACTAATCTGTTCAGATAACTTGGATATCACATCAATATCATCAGGTAAAATGATGCCTAAACCACGCAAAAGGATGATTGAATAGAATAATGAGACTAATTTCTCTCTGGATTGCCCAACTTGCCTATAATACGCACCTTTTGAGATTGTAAACTCTGACTCTAGAATATTCTTTTGATTTAAAATAATTTCAATTTGTCGCTCTGTAAACAAAGATTTTTTGATAATTTTTCTAATAATATTGTTAAAATTAGATCCTTCAAACTCCGACATAGCTATACAAATCTGTATAATGGCATTCCAATTAAACTTTAAAGAGCCACATACGAACCATTGCTATGGCTGGAAATAAAGTTGAAACATTCCTAAAATCAGAATTAAAAAAGAAAAATGCATTATTGTTTGTTCTAATAGATTCAGAAGTATCGAATTTAGAGGCATCTGCTAAACTAGCAAAAGATGTTGAAAAGATTGGAGCCTCTGCAATCTTGGTCGGTGGCTCATCTGCTACAGATCAGATAGAGATGGCACAGGTTGTAAAAGGCATCAAAAAAGGCATCAAAATACCAATAATCCTGTTTCCTGGTAACGTTACAGGTGTCGTGCCTGACGCAGATGCTATTTTGTTTAGTTCTCTGATGAACTCAGAAAACCCATACTTTATCACACAAGCACAGGCCTTGGGAGCACCAAGTGTTCTGAAATTTGGCCTAGAACCTCTTCCTACAGCTTATTTGGTTATTGGAGATGGCACAACTGCATGGTTTGTTGGTTCTGCAAGAGGAATCCCATTTGAAAAACCCAAAATTGCAGCAGCCTATGCTCTTGCAGCACAATTTCTTGGAATGAGATTCGTCTATCTTGAGGCAGGCTCTGGTGCAAAATCAAGTGTAACTCCTGAGATGGTCAAGACTGTAAGACACTTGTTTAATGGATTTTTGATTGTAGGTGGTGGCATAAAGGACGTAAAAACTGCTCAAAACTTGGTTAAAGCTGGAGCTGATGCTCTAGTAATTGGTACTTTTCTCGAGAAAGGTGGAAGTCTCAAAAAACTCGAGGAAATAACAAAAGCAATTCAAAGAAGCAAGTAATAGTACTCTATTATGTCTCAAAACGACGCGATTTCTCGTATTAGTGGCATTAAGATGCCTGATTATTATCTTGATTACTACTCAGGTTTATCTACAGAAACATACACCATTTTTGAGAAAGCTGCATCAGCAAAATCAAGTTTGGTGGATTCCTCAGGCATAATAGAGCCGAAAATCGCATTTGATCTGGCTGATCGTGTGGCAAAAATGCACGAAATTGACATTGCTGAACCCCTTAGGGAACTCCTACAGATTAACGGAAAAGAACTATCTGCATTAATTCTCTCAAAAGAGATTGCACAGGGAAAATACTCACTTCCTGATTCTACTTTGGAAGAAAAACTTGATCTGGCAGTACGTGTTGGATTGGCAATTGTTACAGAAGGAGTCACAATTGCTCCACTACAAGGAATTAGTGAAGTAAAGATAAAGAAAAACAAGGACGGCTCTGAATATCTATCAGTTTCCATTGCAGGTCCTATGCGTTCTGCTGGAGGTACAGAATCTGCTGTAACCATGTTGATTGCAGATCATGTCAGAAAGACAGCAGGACTATCAAAATTTCAGGCCAATTCCTTTGATGATGAAACAGGTCGATTTGTTGAAGAATTAAGAATCTATGAAAGAGAGGCTAGCAGCTTTCAATTCCATATCTTAGATGAAGATATTGAACATGTGATTTCAAATCTCCCAGTAGAACTAGATGGCGTTGATACCGACCCTTACGAGGTTGTAAATCACAAATCTATGGCACGAATCAAAACTGACCGAGTAAGAGGAGGTGCCTTACGTGTTCTAAATGACGGTCTTATTGGAAGATCCAAAAAACTACTCAAAAGAATTGAAATGTACAATCTTGATGGTTGGGAGTGGCTAAATGATCTAAAGGGCGCTGTTCAGACTGGTGAAAAGCAAGAGGATGCTGCAACCAAAAGAATGCATGAGGTAATTACAGGCAGATCAGTCCTTTCTATGCCTAACAAACTAGGAGGATTCCGACTAAGGTATGGCCGAGCATGCAATACTGGGTTTGCTGCAGTTGGAATTCATCCTGTTATTGCAGAAATACTTGATCACACAATTGCAGTTGGAACTCAAATCAAGATTGACATCCCAGGTAAAGGCTCAACTGTAGCATTTGTTGATTCAATTGAAACCCCTGTAGTCCGTTTGAAAAATGGTAATGTTGTAAAAATCAGGGATGTCAAACATGGAATCGAAATAAAGAATGATATTGAAAAAATACTTCATCTTGGAGACATTCTGATATCTTTTGGTGACTTTTTAGAAAATAATGCCCAACTTGTTCCATCAGGATATGTAGATGAATATTGGATAGAAGAATTAAAACAAAAAATTGAGAAATACGAGGCTGAAGACCAATATCTAACTCAATTTCTTAGCAGAATTCCAACAATTGATGAGGCATTGAAAATCTCTATTGATTTTGATATGGCTCTTCATCCTCATTACCTCTATTATTGGGATAAGATATCTTCTGAAGAACTTGGGCTACTTTTGAATCCTAAAACAATCAATGAAAACTCAATTGTGTACTCTGCACAAACAAAAAAAATCCTTGAAAAATTAGGAGCTCCACATCTTGTCAAGGAAGATGATATTATCCTAGAAAATAGCGAAGCAAAAATTTTCTTTAATTTGTTGTTTAGAGAAGAACCAAAAATTGATGACTCGTCTATTCCTCAAATAATTTCAAAATCTTCTGGAATAAGAATTAGAAACAAATTCTCTACATCAATTGGAGTTCGAATTGGAAGACCTGAGAAATCTGCCCCTCGACAAATGAAACCACCAACACATGTATTGTTTCCAATTAATGATAAAGGTGGACCTACACGAGATCTTCTAAAAGCATCTAGAAATGAGCACTTTTTCACCAATATTTACAACAGACATTGTACACAATGCAATATCCCATCAATTGGAATAAAGTGCTCAAAATGTGGCACAAAGACAACTGTAACCTACAGGTGCCCACATTGCAGAGATTCACTTGAAGAGCCTTTTTGTGAAAAATGCAAACGAAATGCTCTAGCTTACTCACACAAGGAATTTCCACTAAAATCAAAACTTCTAGAAGCCCAAGAAAAAGTTCGTCTTCGTGCCCAAGAACCCTTCAAAGGAGTAAAGGAATTAATCAGTCAGGATAAGATTGCTGAACCTCTAGAAAAGGGATTGGTTCGTCAAAACTTTGGACTAACAGTTTTCAAGGATGGAACAGTTAGATTTGATGCAACAAATTCTCCTCTGACTCAATTCAAACCCTCTTGGATTGGAACATCAATTGAGAAACTCAAAGAACTAGGATATACTCATGATGTTGATGGAAATCCACTTGAAGAACCTGAGCAAATAGTTGAGCTTCGAATGCAAGATGTGGTAATACCATATGAAAGTGGGAGGTATCTTGTTTCGATTTGCAAATACATTGATACTCTTTTAGAAAAATTCTATGGCAAGACCTCATTTTACAATGTAAACAATTCTGAGGAGTTGATTGGTCATCTCATTATTGGTCTTGCTCCTCACACGTCAGTTGGAATTGTAGGTAGAATCATTGGATATACTGAGACCCATGTTTGTTTTGCAACACCCAACTGGCATTCAGCAAAAAGAAGAGATGCAGATGGTGATGCAGACTCTATAATGTTGTTAATGGATAGTCTTTTGAATTTTTCAAGGCAATTTCTTTCAGATGCAATTGGTGGATTGATGGATGCGCCACTACTTGTTCAACCTCTTGTCTTGCCACATGAATCTCAACCACAGGCACATAACCTCGAAGTAACAAAATCACTACCATTGGAATTTTTTGAATCAACACTTCAGCAAGCAAAAGCACCAGACATCTCATCTGTTGAGATTATCAAATCTAGGCTTGAAACTGAAAGACAGTTTTATGATTATTACTTTACACATACTACATCATCTCTCACAACTTCCAAATCACGTAGTGCATATTCTACTCTTGGATCAATGCTTGACAAATTCGATATGCAGGTTAGAAACGCAGAACTTATTGATGCTGTAAATACTTCAGAAATTGTTTCAGATGTCATTTCAACTCATCTTGTACCAGACATTATGGGAAATCTAAGAGCATATGCTAGACAAAACTTTAGGTGTACTGGTTGTGGAAAATCATATCGCCGTATGCCGCTAATCCAAACTTGTGTTTGTGGGCATAAACTAATCCCAACAATTACTCGTGGCTCTGTAGAAAAATATCTTAAACTTGCAAAAAGGCTTGTTGACAAGTATGATGTTAGTGAATATCAAAGAGGACGAATTCATGCACTATCTGATGAAATAGAACTAGTGTTTGGAAAAAGTCCAGGTGACCAGTCACTTCTTACTGATTATGCCTGAGTTATCTCAATTTGACGTATTCGTATGCACCTAACTTGTTGTCAAAACAGAATTTTACCTTCTGATAGTCTTTTCTAAATGACTTTACTTTGGAAAGTAATTTCTTTGGATCTTTCTTCTCTATTACTACTTGTTTTATGAAAGAAGCAATTTCTTGCATCTCATTTTTCTTCATTCCAAGTCTAGTAATTTCTGAAACTCCCAATCTAATTCCACCTGGATGGAAGTAATTTCTTCCAGCCTTAATGTCTCCTGGAATTAGTTGTCTGTTTACAATTATGTTGGCTTTTTCCAAATCTGCCTCAACTTTTCCACCATCTGAATAATCCAATACATTAACAGCAATTTGGTGTGATTGTGTAAACCCTCTACTTTCACCTAAGACTTTGAATCCTGCATCACTCAGTGCTTCAGCAAATGATTTTGCATTCTTTATGATTTGAGAAGCATACTCTTTTCCAAACTCTAGTGCTTCAGCAAATGCAACTGCTTTGCCTGCCATGTTATTGATGTGATGACTACTTGTAAGTCCTGGGAATGTTGCTTTTTTGATTGGTTCTTCGTGTTTTTCAGAACCTAAAACTAATCCACCTTGAGGACCAAACAAAGTCTTGTGAGTACTCATTGTCATTGTATCTGCTCCTTCTCTAAGTGGATCTTGGAATTTTCCTCCTGCAATTAATCCTGCAACATGGGCTGCATCATAATTGATGTGCATATCATAACTTTTTAGAAAATCTGAAAGTTCTTTTACAGGATGTGGAAACAAGAATAGAGAGCCTCCAAACATAGCAATTTTTGGCAGTCGTTTGTTTTCGTTTAACTCCTTTACTTTCTGCTTTGTCTTATCGACATCAATTGTCATCTCTTCAGCATCAAATGGATAGAATTCAATTTCTAAACCGTGAACTAATCCAGCAGTTCCTGAATGTTCCTTTTTACCATGTGAAATGTGACCTCCAGCTGGAATAGATGGGGCTAGCATTACATCTCCCGGATTTGAATATGCAGAATACACAGCAAGATTTGCTACAACTCCTGAAATTGGTCTTACATCAGCAAACTTTGCTTTGTAGAGTTTTTTGGCTAATTTCATACATTCAAACTCTACATCATCAATGTAGATACAACCAGCATAGACTCTTTCTCCAGGCCAACCTTCAGCATATCTGTTACCAAAATCTGAAATTATTGCTTCTCTGACTGCAGGACTTGGAATGTTCTCACTGGCAATCAATGGAATTGAGTTTTCAAACCATTTGTGATGTTCCTTTAGTTTTGTGAAAATTTTATCGTAAGATTCCTTATTTTGTGATTTTGCCATATTTTGGAACTTGATTTTCCCAATTTAAAAACACCGATAGACTGTCAAATCCCCCAATCTTGATCTGGAAGGTATAAAAGGGGAATCTGGAGTTTTTGCATCAATGGGTATGCAAGCTACTTCAAAGGGAACTATGCCAGTCGTATTGCTCAAAGAAGGCGGTTCTGAAACTAAAGGTAGAGATGCACAAAAGAATAACATTGCTGCATCAAAGATAGTTGCCGAGATTGTTCATACCAGTTTAGGTCCTAGAGGAATGGATAAGATGTTAGTTGATTCCTTAGGAGATGTTACTATTACAAATGATGGAGCAACAATTCTCAAAGAAATTGATGTCCAACATCCAGCAGCAAAGATGCTTGTTGAGATCTCTAAAACAACTGACAATGAAGTCGGTGATGGAACAACTTCTGCTGTAGTTTTGGCAGGAGCTTTACTTGAACAAGCTGAATCATTAATTGATCAAGATGTTCACCCAACAATTATTGTAGATGGTTATAGAAAGGCTGGAAGAAAAGCCAAACAATTCCTTGAGAGCATCTCTGATAAGATTTCTCCAAATGATAAGAATATGCTAAATAAAATTGCAAAAACTTCTATGCAAACAAAACTTGTCAGAAAAGATTCTGATCAACTTGCTGACATTATTGTAAAATCAGTTCTTGCAGTTGCAGAAAAGGACTCTGAAAAATATGATGTTGATATTGATGACATTAAAGTTGAAAAGAAAGCTGGTGGCTCAATAAAAGACTCAATGATTGTTCAGGGTATTGTTTTGGACAAAGAAATTGTTCATGGAGGTATGCCAAGAAAAATCAATGAGGCTAAAATTGCTTTAATTAACACTGCATTAGAAATTAGTAAAACTGAGACTGATGCTAAGATTAACATTTCAAATCCTCAACAATTGAAATCATTTCTAGATGAAGAAAATAGAATGTTAAAAACAATGGTTGACAAGGTCATTGGTTCTGGGGCAAATGTTGTCTTGTGTCAAAAAGGAATTGATGACATGGCACAACATTATCTGGCAAAAGCCGGAATTATTGCTGTTAGAAGAATTAAGGAAAGTGACTTGACCAAACTAGCAAAGGCAACTGGCGCTAGAATAGTCACAAATCTCGATGACTTGTTTGAAAAAGACCTTGGTAGTGCTGATCTAGTTGAGGAGAAAAAGATTGAAGAAGACAAATGGGTATTTGTTGAAGGATGTAAACATCCAAAATCTGTAACATTACTTCTCCGTGGCGGTTCACAGAGAGTTGTTGATGAAGTAGAACGCTCTGTTCATGATGCTTTAATGGTTGTAAAAGATGTAATTGAAAAACCAGAAATTGTTGCAGGTGGCGGTGCCCCTGAAACTTATGCTGCTACAAAACTCAGAAACTGGGCAAAATCCCTTGAAGGACGTGAACAATTAGCCGCAGAAAAATTTGCTGATGCTCTAGAAGCAATCCCATTAACACTTGCTGAGAATGCTGGAATGGATCCAATTGACACTCTTACCTTGTTGCGTTCAAAACAACAGAAAGGTGAGAAATGGACCGGTATTGATGTTATGAAAGGAAAAATTGCTAATATGAAATCTAGTGATATTATTGAGCCTCTTGCAGTAAAACTCCAAATTGTTTCAGCATCTGCTGAAGCTGCTTGTATGATTCTTAGAATTGATGATGTAATTGCTACTCAGAAATCTGCTGGTGGTCCACCTGGTGGTGGAGAAGGCGGAATGCCTGGAATGGGCGGAATGCCACCTGGAATGCCTGGAATGGGCGGAATGGGTGGAATGCCTGACATGGGCGGAATGATGTAAATTATTTTGCAATTTTTTTCAAAAGTTTATTTGATAACCAACTTTACGAACAACATTGAATAAAACTTCATCAAAAGCACTGGCTGGTTTCAAGTACGTTTACTTGGTTGCATTTTTTGCATTACTGGCAGGATTTTTCCACCCACTAATCACTAACACCAGTTTTGATAGTGTTGTTGTAGGTGTTTTGGTGTTGTTTGTAGGTCTTGCCGGTGGTGTGTTGTTGTACAAAGCTGCAACATCTGAGAAAAGAAGAGGAATTTTTCTTGGAGGAGGGTTTGCTCTAATGGCAATTTCATTATACTATATCTTCCAACTTTCTAGAGGAGCCTAAACATCAAAGTAT
>JBHITY010000002.1:0-27260 GCA_042138585.1 Candidatus Nitrosopumilus sp. | reverse complement strand
TCCAGCAATGAGAAACTAATTCTTCGAGGCTGGGGAATCAGTGTATAATTTGAGAATCACTTTAATTCAAAAATACAACCATACTAGTCATGGCTGAGAAGAAACTCAAGCAAGAAGATTGCCATGAGGATAATCTAGGCCAAGGTGTTCTTACTTTGACTACCAAAAGAATTGCTTTTGATAAGACAAGATCTAGAATAATGGATTTCTCAAAACATATGGGTGAAACCATACTTGACATCCCTTTATCTGATGTTACTCATACTTGGCGAGAAGGGTTGTTGATGAAAAAGGCATGCATCTCTGCCAAGACAAGCGATGGTGAGCAGACCTACAAGTTTGGAGTGTTCAATGTTGGTGGATGGGTTGATGACATACAAGACGCAATAGATGAACAAGACTGAAAATCATCAATACGCTTAAGTTTACATGATTGAGATTTGATTCATGATAAATCCCGAGATATTGAGACTCCTTGAGACAAACAATACCTTGGATGTCCTAAAAGATTCGGTATCATACCAACTGCAAAAACTCAACAACGTCGAAAAGACAACTGAAGGAAGAGATTGGTATGCAGAATTACCTCAAATTGTTAAGGAAAAATTTGACAATTACAAAGAAGACTATGAGAAACTTTCGAGAATCTTGGACTCTGATAAGATACAAGAGGAAATGAACAAGGGATACTATTATTGGCGTCTGTTGCGCTCTGCATGCAATACATACAGAAATGACTTGAAAGAATATGACTTGCAACTAAGCCAGGAGTTCAATCTACAAGAGACAAAGGCAATATCTGAAAACGAATCACTTGATGAGTGCATTGGTGTATTAGAGCACCATGTAGTTGAAAACAACGAATCTTCATAATCTCAGAACTGAAAATAAAGAATCTCTTAATATGTCAAAAACACATTTTGTAATTCATGTCTGAAGACAAGGAAAAAGAATGGAAGAAACTTGAACAAGAAGAGATGAAAGAAGAAGACCATCAACTAGAACTAAAAGATGGATACGAGCAAGACGAAGAATATGAAGAATCTCAGGACTAGATTCAACACTCTTAAGTTCATTTGGAATATGATAGAATCATGAATCCTGAGATTGAAGAAAAGATTCAATCAATAATTTTAGAGACCTTTCAGGATGTAGAATCTGAATGGGTAAGCTACTTTCAACACAAGGCAGAGCAGATGCACTTGGACAAAAAGTCATTTTTCATTGGAATGATGTATCCAAAAATCACAGAAAAGTTAGAAGAAAACAACATCCACATCAGAATAAAGACAGACTCTTGGGGAGACCATGAAAACGAAAAGATAAACTCTATGATTCATCAACTCTACGAGAAATATGTCTGAGGTTTTGTGAAATGGTCGATGTAAAATATTCCTGGTATGGCAACTTTTATGGAATTGCATGGAGGAGTAATGCCGGAAATCCAATTGCAGTTCCATTGTTTGTTAAACAAGAGGAATCTCAAAAGATTGCAGACATTGTAAAGTTATGGAAGCCTAAAGACATCCATCTTACATTTATCGAAAAAGATGATGATACATATGCAATCTGTATCTATGAGGAATCTGATTCAGGAGAAAACACTGGTCTTTATCGCTCTGGCATGAGCCAGACAGGAACATATGGTAAAATCAAAAACATGATAGAAAAAAAATCCTCAATGTGGAATCCACTTCGTGCTTACATCCAGATTGTATATGCAAAAGATCCTGCTGATTCTAGTAAATACCAAAACATGACAGACTATATCATAGTTGGTAGACTGGAGATAATTTCCGAAGCTGCTCTAAAATCCAAAAAATTTGCAACAGAGCTAGATGCACACACCAAACTTGGTGGGTATGATATTGAAGATACCAATGATGAGAATTAGCTTCTGTCTTTAATTGTAAATTTTTGATATCTAATCTATGGCTGAAACCTGCGAGAGATGCTCAAAATCAGTAGAAGATACTGAAAGATACAACAAGCATGGTGTAGACAAGCTGATTTGCCCTGAATGTACTTCAGAATTAGAAGAGTATTATTCCATTACCTGTGCCAAATGTGACAAACCTGCACACTTGCGGGGAAATCTAATTGAATTTGAGAATGAAAAGATTTGTCCTGTATGTATGGACGAAATAAGAATAAAGGAAGATTAAAAAAATTCTAGTTTGTTGGGTTCATCAGTTCTGCTCTTTCTTTGACCTTTTGATCAACTAGAGCACTGATAAAGTCACCAGGTTCTGCATTACAATTTCCAATGTTTACTGCATGTCCGTCTAGAGTTTCAGCGATACAGCCACTGTCAGTAACTGCAATTACTTTCACAGTCTCTAGGACTTCAGCTGGTGCAACATAGAACATTAGGTATCCTAGTAATGCAACTCCTATAGCTGCAAGGATTCCTGCTACAATGAAATGATTTTTGTAATTTGATGATTTTTTCATTTTTCTATAATTTATTGCTGACATGTGTAACGTTATGTGTATTTCTAATATGATTGGTTTTGTGGTTTATCTGGATTTGGAAATTGTCATATTAATTTAAATTTCTGATTCACGTAATATTGCAGACATTTTTTTGTACTTTAATCATCAATACAATCAATTTCTGCACATTCAGCACACAGTTTCATTGTGATCCCTTTGAACTTTTTTGACTCCTTTACCAATACAGTTGGCTTGTGTCCGCAAAAAAATTCCTGACTCAATGGGATGATTACCTGTTCATTGTATTTCAAGGATCTGACTAGCAATAAATGCAAAGAGATTCACAGTAGTGTGTTGGAGCTAGAATTTTTTATGGATGTATCGCCGTCTTGGTGGATAAAAGCAAGAAGAGATGAGAAATTTCTAAAAAATTATGTCTTTGAAAAGTTCGAGCGAGACTATTACCCTAGAATAATCTCTAAAGGACGAGATGAGATTGACCTTGATGAATCAGGTAGAAACATCAAACAATCAATACTGAATTTACTGCAAAAAGGTGATTTTAGGTATGAATTTTTGCCTGAAGATGAAGATCTCAAAGAGAGTTACTCCATTACAAACGGGCATGTCATATTTGAGCCTCGAAAAAGCAAGATAAATTCCCGAGTGCTAATCAAAGTAAATCTAGCAAATCATTAAAAGCAATCAGTTACAGCTTTTGATTATGGCAAAAGATAATTCAGCAAAACTGCAAAAAGAGATTACTGCGCTAAAGAGACAACTAAAACAGATGCATACATCTGGCATGAAGGTTGTTACTCAACAACAAAACAGAATTGCCAAACTAGAAAAACGTGCAAAGGCTGGAGATAAAATCAATGCAGGCTACAAAAAGAAAATTACATCATTGGAATCTCAGATAAAGAAACTAAAAAAACAAAAGCATTAGGGTTTAGAATTACCCATATTGTTAAAAATGAAATGTGCTAGATTATAATTATTGAGTAAGGACTTGTTTGAAGAACAAAAAAATAGCAATTATGGTAAATTGCTTCTAAAAAGTGATGGATTTGCAGAACTTGAATTAGACAAAGAATATCCTGAAGAATTTAAAGAACTACTCAGAGAATTTGAAAGTCATTAGATTCTATAATCTTAGAATGTCAACTAGGATAAACAGATGATGCCAGTTTGACAGCGTAACATTCAACATCTATAAAGATAGATTCCAGATGTGCCAATATTTCTTGGCCTCTCTTAGCATTTGTCATTTTATATTAAATTGGCAAATTTCTAATAGACATATATTCTTAATAACATAATATTATCATACTATTTAGTCTAGGTTCTTCTTTTTGAGATAGGCAAAATTGTTAAAAATGGACTGGGTTAGTTTGTTATTATGAAAACCATGCTTATCGGTGTCATTATCGTAGTTATCATTGCCTTGACTGCTCTAATTGCAATTGTCATAATTAATGAAATGAGTTTGAAAGAAAATCAAAGATTGCTTGAAGAGGCATACGAAAAATGCGCTGTTGATTTTGACTCTATAGAAACTGGAATTTCTAATAACATTAATCTCATGTTTGCAGAAGGTATTGTAAAAAAAGGGGCTTATGGAGATTGTTTAGATAAAGCTATGATGGTATATGGAACTGAAGAACAAAAGAATGAGTATTTTGGAAATCCTTAGATTCTAAATTCTTTGATAATAGGCAATATTGTTAAAAATATCGTAGATTAGATTGTAATGATGGATTTTTTCAAAGACAAAAAGAAAAAGATGAAAAAAGACATTGATGATGCCTTGAGACACGAAGATGCTGTCTTGCACGATGAAAACGAAGAACCTGTAACTTATGTGAATAAGTATGATGCAAAATCCATAGAACATCAAGAGCAACTAGAGCATGATGAAAACGAAGAACCTGTTACATTTGGTAATGAATCAGAAAACGAAAAACCTGTGGGAAAATAGAAACTTTTCTTAGGCCAATCTCTTGTATGTTTCATGAAACTCTGAGAATAGAGTTTGAGCAACGTTTTGCATGTTGATAATTTCAGAGAAATTTTTCTTACCCTTTGCAAGTTCTCTCATAATTGTCATACATTTTGTGTTTTTGATAGAGTTTGGTTCAACAGAATCTGTCCAAATAATGAGACATTCCTCAAAGTCTAAACAGAATTTCAAAACTATCACTTGCCAGTCATCCGTATTTATCGGAATATCTAGTGTTTTTGCCAGCTCTCGAAATTCATTCTCTTTATCTCGAAGCATTACATCAAGTGTCTCTCTGACCCTATCTTTTTCAAATCCATCAATTAATGCAATTCTATCCATTTAGCAATTATGGAATCAAAACTGGATATATGTTTTGCAAAAATTTTAAATTTTTGTTTTTTAGATCTACTGATAGAATTTGTTAGTCTTTAGATTCTGATAATCAATACTCTTAAGTTCATACATTTATCAGGAAATTCATGAAAACTATGTTCATCGGTGTAATCATTGTTGCAATAATAGTTATGATTATTCTTTTGGCCTTTAATTTTATCAATACAATGAATTTACAACCAACTTCCTCTGCTACCAATTTCCTAGAATGCGTTGATGAGGGCAACCCTGTCATGGAATCATACCCAAGACAGTGCAGGACTGTAGATGGAAAACACTTTGTCGAATCAATTCCAGAAGATAGGGAATGTGAGATTGCAGGTGGGCTTTGGGGAATATGGAGCAATGCTGTAGATGCTGTAGAGTCATGCAATATGCCAACTACTGATGCAAAAATGACATGTAGTGATTCATCTGAATGCCAGAGTTTCTGCCAAGCAAAAGAGGGCTCTGAATTTGACAGTGAAGGTACAGGAATGTGCTATGGATATGAACATGCATTATGCATGCAAGAAGTAAGAGATGGTATTGTCCAAGCTGAATGGTGCCAATAAACTATTCAATATTCATTTTGTTATCTTTTTTGCTCTTTTGAAAACTGCATACCAATCTTTCCAAAGTAATCTTCCTGTCTGTGTGTTTTGTTTTGATGGATGGTAAGATGTAATGACTTGAATGTCTTCGTATTGGAATAGCTGGTTGTGTCCAAACTTTCCTGGCTTTACTTCGAGTAGCTTGCAGGTTGCATCATACGCTATCTTTCCAAGACAAAGAATTGTTGTAACATTACTTAGAATTTGGAACTCTTGTTCTAGAAATGAAAAACAGTTTTGCATCTCTTCTTTTGTTGGCTTGTTTTGCGGTGGGGCGCATCTGACTGCAGCTGTGATGTATGCATTGGTAAGAGTCAGCCCATCATTGCTGGTCTGACTGGTTGAAATGTTTGCAAATCCTGTTTTGTGCATTACTTTTGCAACCCAGTCCCCTGAGGAATCCCCTGTAAACATCCTGCCTGTTCTATTTCCCCCATGAGCAGCAGGAGCCAGTCCTACAATGAGTAATTTGGCCTTAATGTCACCAAATCCTGAAAGTGGCCTACCATAGTATGTTTCGTCTTGGAATCGTCTAACCTTGTTTTTTGCAACATCTCTGATGTATGTGGCAAGTCTTGGGCATTTTTGGCATGACTTTATTTTTTTGTTAAGCGAATTGATTGTCTGGTTTGCCATAGTTACTCTATTATCCAGTGTGGAATTTTTATTTCCACTGGCAACGCATATGTATGTAAAATGCAAATTTTTGTGCCTAAAATTCCCCCATTTTAAGCAAAATTTGGGGCAAATTTGGTGATTCTTGGACATTGTCCAAGTTTTTGGTAATTATTGGGCAACTGAAATTTTTACTAAATCAAAATCATGGGCTCAAAACTAGGCTTTTGACTATCGCATCAACTTGTCACGAACAATGCCAAGTAACTGCACTAGCCATTTGTAGTAAGATAGAATGCCTGCAACAAACAATCCAATCCCTAACATGTTCCACGCATTTCTTATTCCTTCAAACTCACTTTGGCATGGCTCAAACGTATCTCTGTTAATAGGGTCATAGTACTCGCAATACACCTGAATTGATTCAAGCATCTTGCCTGATTCATCTGCCAAGACATCTTCCGGTACTGGAAGATAAGTTTGAAATGAAACATTGAGTGCCCATACTCCCACACCAATCAAAATCACTCCGATAATTTTTGGTAATTTCATCTATTCAATCAAAATTGCCGGCTTGAAAGGTCTTGCATGTCTTGCTTTTCCTTTAGGATCATAGATATCAGAATCACTTTCTGAATAAACTTCAATATCTACACCAAACTCTTTTTGTCCCATACTGGAAAGTTCTGATTTCAAAAATTCTTTTTCATCAAAGGATTCAGATTCAAGTTTCATCTTTTTGATATCCTCAGATTCTGAATGCAAGTCCTTGATTGTTTTTTGCACAAAGTCTGGCATCTTTTTGGCATCAGTTGTATTTGGATCTGCAATTAACTCCTTCATTACAACTCCCATGTTGTTTTGTCCACCTACCATTATGCTGAGCATCTTACGATAGATTTTGGATTTTGTTTCATCGGAATTTACATAGATTACAATCTTTTTTGGAGTAATTTTTGTAACTTTGAGAATGTTTGCAATATCCTCTATGGTGCTTTTGAGTAAATCTTCAGCTTGAATTGATGCTGCATCAACTTTATCTGCTGAATATTCAGGCCACTGTGATTTTGAAACCATGTCAGAGTTTCCCAATTTCTCCCACATCTCTTCAGCTATATGTGGCGCAAATGGAGACAACATTGCAACTCTTACTGAATTAATTTGGTGCAAAATTCCTGAAACATTATCACGACCTTTAGCTTGTATCCTCTTTGCATACCAACTCAAGTCTGTCTCAAATGTAAACAAAATATCATGTAGTGCTTCACGTAATCTCATCTTTTCCACAGCTTCAGTAATTTCTGCAATCTTGCTCTGAGTTTTAGAGAGAATCCACCTATCTTCGGCCTCCAAATTGCCAATTTCTCCATTTTTGAGGCTAGAACAGGCCTCCAAAAGTGATTCAAGCTTGCTCTGAATTCCTGACACTGATTCCATGTTAAAATCAGCATCTTGGAGTAATTCAGCTGATGAAATAATTGCTAATCTAATTGGATCTGCACCATGATCTTTAATTGCAGCTCGTAATGGAATGATGTTTCCCATACTCTTTGACATTTTAGCTCCATCCATCATCACACTGCCATTAACGACAATTTCTTGTGGCCACAAACTCTTTTCAAAGATTGCAACGTGATTTAAAACAAAAAATGACAAGTGATTCTGTACCAAATCACGACCCGAGTGACGTGAGTCGACTGGATAAAAGTATGTAAATTCTTTTTTCATTGTGTTGATTACCTCTGGAGAAAGTTTTGATGTCGAAGCAGCTAGTTCTACGTCTCCTTTGTCTAACAAAACATAGTCAAAGAATTCTTTTGTCAAGTTCTCTGGTGAAACAGTTCCATCATTTACAAATCTAGATAATGTATAGTATGCCATATAGATTACAGAATCAGAAAGTGATTCAACAATCCAATCTTTATCCCATGGTAGTTTAGTGCCAAGACCTTGTTGTCTTGCACAAGCTCGCTCATGCAACCAATCAATAACTTCAACAAACTCTGTCTTGATATTGTTAGGTAGAATGTTCATCTCATCTAAACAATTTCTAGCTAATTCTTTCCACTCTTCATCTCCATAATTCAAGAACCACTGATTGTTCAATATTTTGACAACACATTCAGCTCCACAACGACATCTAACTGGTGCATTTTCTAATACTGGGAATTTTTCTAGATGATTATTCTCTTGTAGCCAAACTCGAATCTTGTCACGACCAAACTGCACCTTTTCTCCATCAAATTGTAAACACTTATCGTTGAGTTTTCCATCTGTAAACTCTTTGAGATACAACTCTTTGGTTGCTTCTTCTAGCTTGTCATCAGACTGGTCTGAAACTCCCATCTTTTCACAAATCTCTTTTGCTGGAATGGCACCATATCCTTCAGTTATGATTATTGGAATGGGCTCTAATTTTGAGGCTAGTTCATGATTTTTGGCCTTCAAATCCATCAATGCCTGATAGTCTTTAGGTGCATGTGCAGGCACAGACATTACCAATCCTGTACCCATACTAGGCTCTACAAATTCAGCAGGCAATACTGGAATCTCTCGTCCATCATGATTAGTTGCAGTCTTGCCAATAATCTCAATTCCTGGAATCTCACCTGTAATCTCTACTTTTTTCTCAAAGAATGAAATTTTCTTTGCGCATTCTTCAGACACAATCCACTCTTCTCCATCAACTGATACTTTTTTGTAAACAGTGTTTGGATTAACCCAGAGATTTGTTATGCCAAAGATAGTTTCAGGTCGTAATGTTGTAATTGGAAATATAGAATCACCTAACTTGAATTTTATCAAGAAATTTTTATCATCAATCTTTGGTTCAACATCGCCCATTGTATCATGTTGTGATACTGGGTTTTGATCAACTGGACACCAACCTACTGGATGACTACCCTGAATGATTCGCCCCTTTTCTTTTAGTGTAGTAATCTGCCACTCAATAAACTTCTGATAACCTGGAACTATCGTAGTAAACTCTCTTCTCCAATCAATGGAGTAACCCATCTCAATCATTCCAGACTTTATCTCTTCATGAAAGTAATCTGCAATCTTTATTGGTTCAACAAATGTCTTGATTGCATCTTCAGGAACATGATAGATATTTCTCAAACCATCTAGAATCTCTTTTTCTCCAGCTTCAATTCTCTTTGCCATTCCAAGTACCGGAGTACCAGTGTAATGGAACCCCATTGGGAACAATACATTGTACCCTTTCATCCTGTAAAATCTTGCATGAACATCAGCTAGTGTGTATGTTCTACCATGTCCAATGTGTTGTGGTGAGTTTGGATATGGATAAGCTACTGTAATGAATTTTTTTGGTTTATCATTTGGATTTGTTTCAAAGTCTTTGTTTTCTTGCCACTTGTTTCTCCACTTTGTTTCAATCTCAGTCCAGTTCAACGTCATTGTATCATCCTAAAATCATTGATTTTGCTTTGGCTATTGCCTCGTCTTTTTTAGATGTGTCTTTTCCACCACCTTGAGCAAATTTGGCATCTCCACCACCTGAACCGCCCAAAATTGAGGCTATTTCTCGGGCTATCTCGCCTGCATTTACGCCTGATTTTTCTCCTGAGAACACCATAACTCGAATTGTAGGACCCGCTTCAAAGATTCCACAAAATGCAGCAGTTGAATCCTTGCCAACTAGTTTCTTACCAAAGTTTTGATGGAAATAATCATCATAATCTGAACTTGATGTAAAACATAATTTTCCTTTTGTAGATATTCCATCTCCTTCAACTGATTCTTCTGCTAGAACTTTTTCTAACAATACAGGAATCTTTTCTCTAGCTTTTGATTTGTTTTCTTCACGTTGTTTTTCTAGTTGTTCTTTTGCAACTGCTTCCTCAGCTTTGCGTTTTGATTCTTGTTCTTGTTGTTTCTCATACTCAAATGCATTAGGCCCTGAAACAAACTCTAGACGAACTACACCATCTTGAATACGTTTAGTCTTTGTAATTTTGATTAGTTCAATATCGCCAGTCTTTTTGACATGTGTTCCACCACAAGCCTCTACATCTTGGTCTTCGATGGATACAATTCTAACTGCCTTTACTGGAACAACACCTCCCTGATAGATTCTAAATCCATATGTCTGCTCTGCAGTTCCTCTGTCATAGTAATCGATGTTAACATTTAGATTTTTCTTTACCATGTCATTTGCAGCATTCTCAATCTGTTTTACTTCATCATCTGAGAGTGAAGAGTGATGAGTGATATCCAATCTTGCATGATCATCTTCTTTGAAAGCTGAATGCTGCCAAATCCATGAACCCAAGACTTTACGCGATGATGCATTTAGAATGTGAGTGCTGGTGTGGTTTTTAGTAATGTTAGAACGTCTTGTCTCATCAACTTTACATGAAACAATTTCCCCTTCTGTTGGAATTCCACCTTCTAATTTGTGGACGATAATGTTTGCATGTTTGTCTACATCAATTACATTGAATCCTGCGATACTGCCATGGTCTGGCTCTTGACCTCCACCTCGTGCGTAAAATGAGGTCCTATCAAGTACAACCATATCATCAACTACTTTGAGAACCTTTGCATCAAACTCCATTGGGTCATTTTCGTAAAATAGTGTGTGAGTTTCAGGTAGTCCTTCTAGTGGCAGTTCTGCAATTGCCTTTTTCTTGTCAGACTGGTGCAAATCAGATAACTTGGAATAAAATGATGATGGGATTTCAGAAATTGCATCAACTTCTTTGAGATATTCAGGTGTAATGCCATCTGATTCGTAATATGTGATGAGTTCATCAACTGATGGCGTTCCTTTTTCTCTAATCTTGTCTGCCTTTTTCTTCATGTGAACTTTGGATTCTTCGTATCTTGCTGATTCTAATTTCAAAATTGACTTTACATCGTCTCGTTTCTCATCAAGTTCAGGATATGTATCCTTTAGATAATCAACATGCAAATCAATCAAATCATCAATGTTGAGTTTGAGATTTAATTTTGAAATGGTTGCATTGATTCTTCGCAACATCATTCTCAAGTTGTATCCTCCACCAACGTTACTTGGCAATGCCCCATCAGTAATTGCAAAGATTAGAGTTCGCAAGTGATCTGCAATAAGATACATTCCTTCTAGCGGTGTGATCATCTTTTGCATCTGCTCATCTGTAATTCCAGCATTTTTTACTGCAAGACGTCTAACTTGATTCAAGTCATCATAATTATCAATCTCTTTTGCAATTTCTGTAAAGTATTTTCGTAAAATTTCAGAGTCTGAATCAATTCCAATTGTTCCAAACAATTTTTCATTAATTGGACCAAAGCAGCAGTCATACGCAGTAGGAGTTCCCATTGTAATCCATGCAAATCTCTCTAGACCTGCACCCATGTCAATGACTCTTTGGTCTAGTGTAGTGTGTTTTCCTAACTCTCCTTGGAATTCAGTAAACACTGCATTTCCAAGCTCTAACCCTCTCACAAAGTATTCTAATGATGGACCAAATGAACCGCCACCTGCCCATACATCTTCAACAAATACTACTTCGTCTTTGTTAATTCCAAACTGTTCAGTTAGTAATCTATAATCCAAATCAACACATTCATCTTTCCAGTATCCTCCCAAATCAGGAACACTGTGCTGTCCTATCATACAAAATGATGAAAAGTGTCTGCCAGTTACCCCGACATTTTCCAAGTCTTTGAATCTCAAACAAGTCTGTGGAACTACCAAAGGATTTGCAGGAAACTCAAAGACTACCTTACTACCCATTACTCTTTGAAAGTCAACAACTGAAGCTATAGTAAAGTACAAGTCATCACGCCAACGACAAACAACAGGATATCTGCTAACTGAAGTATGATTGTTTTTTACAAAAAACTCTTCGACTTGCTTCCATGATTGTGTATAATCAAATCTTTTTGATGTTGGTGGCTCTCCGATGAATGAATAAGTGTCCAGTCCGTCATCTGGACAAAGGTCTCTGTCTGCATTTAGAGTCCAAAAGAATCTACCACACTTGGCACAAGACTTTCTGACAAATCCCTGTTCTTGAAATAACTTGACGTTATAGTACTTGTCAGGATCTGCTGAAAATTCTTTTAGAATCTCTTTTTTGTCCAACGTTGTTGCCTGCCATTTGCCGATATTAAGAATTAGCGATATTGGAGTAATTTTGAGCCTAGATTTGATGTCTGTAATCTAAATTACATATTCCTCGTTTTAATCAAAATTTTCCGCAATTTTTTATGAATATTGTCTTTTTGGGAATACTTTCTGTATTGATATTGTTTCCAATGAGTGCAGCATATGGCTCTGAATGGAATTTTCTCATGCCATGGGATGCAGATACCATCAATGTTGTAATAGAATCAGACTTTGATGTAGATGATTCAAGAACCGATATCATAAAATCAGTAATAGAATCTGAAACAAAATACGATGAACAGTTCTTTGGATGGAACAGTGCAATTTCATTTATCTCGCAGGAAACAAACACCGAGATTCCACTACTACAAATTGTAGATGAGGTCAAAGAATCTCAGATTACAATATTTCTAACAGAAAATAACGGGCCTGAAAATACCGATGGATTCACAAAATACAAAATTACAGATGAAAAGATAGAGCGTGTCTTTGTAATCTTGTATGATGTTGACTCCATGGAAGAACACGAACTAGAGATGGTAACAAGACATGAGTTGGGTCATGCAATTGGATTGGGACACACTACAAATCCATTTGATATGATGTTTCCAATAATTGATGAGCAATTTAGCATGATCTCAATGTTTGATTTAGAAGCACTGTCGCAAATCTACTTGCAAAACTAATCTATATTTTAAAATGGAATAGATTCTAAACAATTCTCATGAAAGCTGCATCATTTGATGGAAAGCAAATGGTATACAGTGAAAATTATCCTGACCCTAAACCTGGAGAGACATTGGTCAGAGTTAGTCTTGCTGGAATATGTGGAACTGACTTAGAGATTTTAGATGGATACATGGCATACAATGGAGTATTGGGTCATGAGTTTGTAGGAGTTGTGGAACAATCACAAAATCCAGACCTAATTGGAAAAAGAGTTGTAGGTGAGATTAATGCTGGATGCAACAAGTGCGATTCATGCAAAAAAGGAATGCAGCGTCACTGCCCAAACAGAACTGTGTTGGGAATTTTGAAAAGAGACGGTGCATTTGCTGAATTCTTGTCACTTCCTGAGGAGAATTTGCATGTGATTCCTGAAAGTATAACCGATGAGCAGGCTGTATTTGTAGAACCGCTTGCCGCAGCATTTGAAATCAAAGAGCAAGTACAACTAAACCCTGATTGGAAAGTAGCAGTTGTAGGTGATGGAAGACTGGCACAGATGATCTGCCAAGTACTCAAATTATCTTGTCCTGATGTTACTTGTTTTGGAAGACATCAAAGTAAACTGACTCATCTAGAAAAGTTTGAGATTCCAACTAAAATTGGAATAGACTCTTCAGATGAACAGTCATATGACTTGGTGGTAGAAGCTACTGGAAGCAACTCTGGGTTTGCAGACACCATGAAACTTGTAAGACCACGTGGAACTGTAATTTTAAAATCTACAATTGCATCACGTGAAAACCTTGATCTTACTCCAACTGTAGTAAACGAGATCACTTTGGTTGGCTCTCGTTGTGGATTATTCAAACCAGCAATTGATGCACTTGCAACTGGAATCGTTTCTGTTGATTCAATGATAGACTCTACCTTTCCACTCGAAAAGTTTTCACAAGCAATAGAGCATGCAAAAAAGCCTGACACGCTAAAGGTATTCCTAAAACCATAATTGGAAATTACGTATTCGTTAAATACACAATATCGTAATCACCTTGTGTGGCAGAGGCCTTTTCCACAGATGATTTCAAAAAGAAAATAGATGATATTTTGACAGAACCAGAGATTCGATTCTGTGGTTTAATTGATCCTACTGGAGAACTAGTTGCAGGTGGATTTGATAGCGGAATTGTTCCAATGCTAAATGACAAACAAAGAAGGCAGATGTATCAGGAACTAGCTCACAGAGTTGCAAACAGACAGGGATTTGATGCAGATCTTGGCCGAGTAAAATATTCTGCATCAAGAAGAGAAAACGCGGTGATGATTAGCTTTCCATTTGGTAAGTACATTGTATTGGTAATGGCAAATCCTGGGATAAACATAGACCGTTTTGCATGGCAGATACTAAACAAACTTGGAAGACAATGGTCTGAATACGACAGCCTCTAGATTCTTGAAATTGTTCCTCTCTCAAGTAAATAGTTATGAGCATTTACTGATTCTTGCTTTGAAATCAGACCTTTCATGTACCATTCAGGGATGTTTTGTATCCACGATGGGCTATCCTCATAGTTGTAAAGTGGTGTAATCCTCAAAATTTTATCATCATACAAATTTGGATTGCCTCGTCCATCTTGGTTGCTTGTCATAAAGTAAAGTCCATCAGGACCTTGTGCGACATCTCTAATTCTACCATACTGTCCAGAAAATAATTCTCCATGAAATGGAACATTGAAATTTTCATCAAACTCTATGACGTGAATGTGCTGTCCCCTAAGTGCCGATGCAAAATACTTTCCATCAAACATCGGCATCCCTTTTCCATAGTAAAACGTAGAACCTGATGGGGCCCAAGTGTCATCTCCGGAATGAAGTATTGGATTTGTCATTCCGTCTTGTGTTTGGTCTCCAAATACATGAGGCCAACCATAGTTTGCACCTGGTACTATCAAATTGATTTCATCATGTGCAACACCTATCCATCCAGATGGTCCGTGCTCTGTTGCAATCAAATTACCTGTATCATCCCAAGCAATTCCCTGTGGATTGCGATGTCCTATGGAATAAACTACAGAACCAAATGGATTGTCCTCTGGAATTGTTCCATCTGAATTGATTCTCAAAATTTTTCCTGCAACTGAATCTATTTTTTGTGATAGGTCTGGCTCTACTGCATCACCTGTTGTGATGTAGAGCATTCCTTCTGGTCCAAACTTTATTCTACCACCATCATGGTATGGTGCACCAGGAATTCCTTCAATCAAAACTTTTTCTTCAGTTAATTCATTGTTTGATTCAGAATATTGCACTAGTCTGTTTTTGGTTCCAAGTAGTTCGTTGTAAGTGTAGTAAATGTAGATGTGATTATTCTCATCAAAGTTTGGATCAAGTGCAATTCCCAGCATTCCTCCTTCGCCGCCACCAACTCCTAATGACATGATTTGGTTTATCTCGTCATCTTGGATTATATTGACAGTTCCAACTCTTTCAGAAAAGAATATCCTACCATCTGATGCAAAATCAATTGCCCATGGAACTTGTAGATTCTCTGCAACAACATCTACTCTGATTCCCAGTTCGGGATAACTTTGACCAAAGGCTAGGGGAATCATTCCAAAAACAACTAAACTGAAAACAATGACTGGAACTTTCATTTTCACCATAAATAATTGATAATACATTAAATACACTATCATATTCAGTTTATCCATGTTTGGAAGAAAACCTCAACTCAAAGAAGGAGTCCACGTATTTTCTGTTAAAGAGAATGGTGATTACAACGACTTTATTTTTGCTACCGTTACAGGAATTGAGGGAAGAAAGGTTGGAGTAAGTGGAATAATTATCAATCCAGTTGGTTTGAAAAATAAAGTGGAACAAGGAAAGACTGGAGAACGCTCACTTGAAATTTTAAAGAATCCAACTCCAGACAATGTTGTTTTGGCACTGGTGTACAGAGTTGAACATGAAAACTATGCAACTGTATTAGATCTTGATAAAGACAAATGTGATCTCATCCCACCCAAAGTCTACAATATGTTAGATGGATGGATTCGAGAATCACTACCAGAATTTATCAACACTGTGTTGTCTCTTCCACCAGGTGCAGAACGCGATGAGGCAAAGCGTGTACTCAAAAACAGAATGGATACTCTAATCGACAAGAACCTAAAGAGAACACTCTACTCTGTATGTCGAAGTCTCAAGATTCTAAACTGATTCTAGGCACATGTTCACAGTAGTTTTATATTATCGAGCATGAAAATCCCGGTACAATGGAATATGTTTACGCTGCTTTACTTCTTCACAAGCTAGAAAAAGAAGTTAACGAGGCAAACGTCAGCTCAGTTGTCAAAGCATCTGGCGCTGAAGTTAATGAAGCCCAAGTTAAAGCACTAGTTGCAGCCTTAGCCGATGTTGATATCGATGAGGCAGTTAAAGCCGCACCTGTCGCAGTTGCAGCAGCAGCCGCACCAGCAGCAGATGCAGCAGCAGGTGGTGAAGCAAAGGCCGAGGAAAAACCTAAAGAAGAAGGTAAAACCGAAGAAGCAGCCATGGAAGGATTATCTTCACTATTTGGCTAAACGAGTTTACTTTTCTCAAATCTATTTTTGATCTCCATTTTTATCAATTCTTAATTACCAATATCTCGATGTCTGCATTGAATGGTAGATTTTTCTTTTGAACTTGGATCGTTTATCACCATTTTAGATTACTTGGGAACAATTGCATTTGCAGTAACTGGGGCTACAAAAGCAATTGCACACCAAGCTGATATTTTTGGAATTATTGTTTTGGCAACTGTCGTAGGCGTTGCAGGAGGAATTACACGTGATGTGATATTTGGTAGATTTCCAAATGCATTTTCTGATCCAATCTATATTGGATTGACTGTAGCAGTTGGTGTTGCAATGTTCTTTTTGTATAGAAGATTCAAAAGTAAAATGGAAACTTGGCTAGTCTTTGATGCAGTTGGGTTGGGAGTATTTTCAATAATTGGCGCATCAATTGCACATCAAGTAGTTGGAATGGAATTTCTTCCAATGTTGTTAGGTGGATTAATCACTGCAATTGGTGGTGGGATTCTACGTGATGTTTTCGTTAGAGAAATTCCAATTGTCTTTGTAAAAGAAGTCTATGCAGTAGCCAGCGTAATTGGAATTGTAGTATTTTACACAATTCTTTCTTCAGGTATGGAAATTCAGATTGCATCAATCATTGGAATAGTTGTTACCACTGCAATCAGATTACTTGCAATGAAATTCAAATGGAATCTGCCAAAGGTACGTGAATCTTGAATCAAAACTGTCTAAAATAGCCTCAAATTTTCTTTATCGTGATTATATCTTGAGTTTACCTGACTCTAATCCTTTCTGAACTAAATCAATTAGATCCTTAACTGTACATGTTTTCAATGACTCTGGTAAAGATTCTGAATCAAATGACTGGAATTTCCCAATCTTTTTTCTTACTAGCATTTTGATAATTGATGGAACATCATCTTCAAACTTTTGACCAATATGTTCTAGGATTTCATCTACTTCCTTTTTCTTCATATTGGGTTAAAGAAAATCTTAGTATTTTAGGTGCTAGGATCATTCCTACTACTCCAGAAATTATTCCACCTGGAATTGTCATCATCCACTGATTAAACACGACATCCCCTGATGTTGGCAATACATCATATGGAAATACTCCATTATACACAATCACTTCTAAAAATGTCATAGATAGCATTGGGAACCCAAAAGCAAAGAACATAGAGCCTATCAATGCACCTGCAATCTTTGCTGAATGTTTGGTGAGACTTTTTGATTCAAATTTTTTGTTGAAGATATAGTCTGCTGCAATTATGCATGCCATTGGTGCTAGGTACCATGGAAGAAATTGCGTTAGGTTTTCTCCTGTAAATATTGTAGATGAAATACTCATTACAAAAAACACCAGTCCTGAAATGCTAACCATTCCAAATTTTTTCATTACTTTTGATGCGCACCAAAAGACTAGTGTTAGTGCAAGTGGAATGAATACAAAACTCAAAACAATTGCAACATATGGATCAGGATTAAAGTCATGGGTTTCCCCTTCTGAAACCGGCAATACGAAAAAGAAGATTAACCACATTGCGCTAAACCAGAAAATTCCATAAGTTATGGGAAGTGTAGTGTTCATAAAGAGAGTTTTTTCTTTCATATGAAAACTCATTCTTGAAAAACCAATCACTGTTCCAGTAAGAACACTGAGCATTCCAAGTGCAAGTATCATATGAGTTGGACTGAGTAGTCCGTCTAATCCAAATGCCTCATGCCACAAAAAGTCTCCTGGACCTGCAATTACCTGAACACTTACACCAATTATGATTAGTTTTAATCCAGTTGCAAAAGATTCAGAACGAATATCTTTTCTTTTTTTGTAAACTATGGCAGCAATTATTGAACCAATTACATTTACTCCAACACCAAAGTACAACATGGTATGAGATGGTGTGAAAAAGGAATCTGGTATTCTCTGCAAGTGAGATGAAATGTCCCAACTTGCACCCCACATTGCAATGGTTGTTCCAATTAATGTGATTAGAAAAATGACTGATGGAATGGTAGTCTTTGATCTTTGTTTAACTTGAGTTGTCACTGATCTGAAAGGTTCTGCGGATATTCATAAAGGATTCTTATTTTTTTGATAATTGGCACTTGAACCAGAATGACTATGCTGGGGTGTAATCTTTTGCTTGACCTGCAACTGCTCTTGCTTGAGCATCTGCCTTTTGCAAGATTTGCTCTTTTGTCTCATCAGTCATGTAACCTGATTCGACAGAAACAGAGCGTGCTGATTGTGCTGCTTTTGCCAAGATTTGTTCGATGTTGTCTGGTGTGACATATGCTGCCTCGATAGACAATGAAATTGCTTCTTGGTGAGCTTGTGCAAATTCATCTCTTACCTTCTGGACATCAATAATCATCTCTTCTTCAGCATACTTGAGTCCGTCCTCAAGTGCTGTGAATAGTGTAATTCCAGCTTCTACTGGTTTGATATCTAATTTACCTAAAATTGCTGCAAGTTTCTCATTGATTGCCTCACCTTTCTTGACTGGGGTGGAATCCTTTGCAATCCATATTGTACCTTGGTCAATCTTGGTTGGAATTCCTGCCTCTTTGAACTCTGTAAGCATTGGTCCTGGTGCAATTCCTGTGTTCTTTGCTGGAACTACAACATCAATACTTGCAATATCTCCGCCTCTTGCCATCATCATGATTTTGTTCTTTGCTAAGAGTACGTTAAGCTTGAATGGTGACATGTTTGTAAACATGATCATTACTTGTCCTTTGAATTCTCCAATCATGTCTTTCATTCCAGGAATGTCTGAATTCTCTAATGCTTTTTTTGCAACTTTATCTTTAATACTGAAAAATTCCACATCATCTTTGAGAACTTTTCTTAAAGGTAGAATTTGAGTAGAACGTACCTTGTTCATTTTGATAACTGTCATTACTTTGTATTTTTTTGGAAGCTCTTGTAACTGCTGATACATCTGTGTTTTTCTCTTTGGATAAGAGGTTCTATTTTCATGCAAACTTCTTCTTAACCTCTTGTACTTGTTTGATTGGTTTTCCCATTGTGGTTTTGATCATGACTTTTTTCATGTTCTTCTCACCATTTGGTAATTTCTTTTCAATTGCACTTAGAACTGCATGTGCATTTACTGCCAAGTCCGCATCTTCCATTGTTTCATCACCAATCTTACATGAAACAGAAAGTGATGCTCTTGTTCTAACTTTAATTGATGATCTAAATCTTGTCAAAAATGCTTCAATAGGTGCATTAAATGGAACGGGTGTTGGCATCTTGCCTCTTGGACCTAATAGTTGACCCAAAGTTTTACCGACTGTTGGCATGATTTGTGTATCTGCCAAAAAGAAATCATACTTGTTGATGAATTTTCTAGACTCTCTTTTGTTTGCACCAAACTTGTCTAGTTCTGCAGTTCCGATAACAGAGTCTGCTTTTGCTGCTTTTGCTTTTGTTCCCATGTCACCTGTTGCAATAACACATACTGTTGCAGGAGAACTGGTCTTTGGAAGCTGTACGACTTCGTTGAGTGCAAATCCTTTCTTGACATCAATATCTTTGAAATTGACAATCAACTCTACTGACTGCTTGAACTTTTTTGCCTTTGTTCCAGCCTTTGCATCTTTTACCATATCAACTAGCTCTGACTCTGTAATCATTACGAACATTTTCGAGAAAGCCTACTTAAAATCGTTTAGAGGCAGGTATTCTCTAGGTCTTGATTATTTTAAAAAATTTCATTTTTTCCCCAAAATAATTGAAAATCAACATCAAATTCGTCTCAAAACCTACATATATTAAATCACAACGACAATTTTCGAACACCTTGCATAGATTTGATGAACTTGATATGAAATTGCTCTTTGAATTAACCAAGGATGGCTCGATCTCAGTTCCTGTACTCTCAAAAAAACTAGGAATCAACGCATCTGTACTTTACAGCAGAATCAAGAGGCTGGTCAAAAAGAAACTGATAAAGAAATTCACAGTCGAAATAGATGACTCTTTGCTTGGAATCGGTGTAAAGGCTAACGTTGGAATCAATAGAGATCCAAAATTCAAAGACGCAATTCACAAAAAATTCATGGAAACTCCTGAGGTTGTATCGATTTCAGAGGTTACTGGAAGATTTGATATCATGATTCAAGTGTATTCAAAGAATCTCGAATCTCTTCACTCTGTAGTAATTGAGAAGATTGGAAAAATTGAGGGCATTCAAAATACCGAGACCTTTGTGGAATTACAAAAGACAGACAAAGATCCAGTATATCTTAATGAATTGGCATAATTCATACATCATGTATTAATAATCAAACAAACTACTAGTCGTAATGTCCGAAGATACACAAATTTTCTATTGTGAGTTATCAAACAAGAAGAGAAAAGAACAATTTGGAATTGATACTGCACAAGAAAAATCTGAAAAACCACTCTAAATCCGAAATTATCAATGCTTAAGTCTTGAACATGACTTGTAGATTCATGGATGAGTCCAAGCTTTATACCTGCAAAAACTGTGGTGCTGAATTCCCATCAACTGAAGTCCGACTCTATTGTAAGGTATGCAAATCAAATCTTGACAAGACAGGCCAGCTTCCCAAACTCTAAATTCATAAGTTGGAATTTTCTGAATTATTCTTAATGGATAAACGCGATGCCTTATTCTTATTTGGAATTCTTGCTGGAACAGGAACTGCTGTAGGAATTGTGGTCCTTTTGGCAAATGGCTTTATCAAAAATCCATTTATCTAGATGCATCTTTTACAATTTTCATGAAAACAGAAAATGAAGTTGCAGAATACAGAACAGTAATAGAACAAAGATTGGTTAACGCCGAATCAATGGATGCAATGAAGTACTACCAAGGTGTTCTAAGAGCACTTGAATGGGTAGTAACAGGAAATGATGTTTAGGTTTTATACACAAAACCTGTAACTGTATCATGAACTGTATTGTGTGCTCCAAGAAAAAAGAAGACTATATGGTTTGGAGCAACAAGATAGTAATTTCAGCAACATATGATTCTAAAGTTCAAGATCATGATGTAGTTAGAAAATTATCACAACACGATGTCATTTGTCATAATTGTATGCAGAAAATTTTAGATGATGTAGATAAAACTCGAGTCTAGTTACTGGAATTTTTCATCCCATTTGCCTTCATTGATTTCTGCTGTAATCTCTTTTGGAGTCTTTCCTTCAACTTTGACTCCTAAAGCAAGGCATGTACCAACGATGGTTTTTGCAACTGACTTTAGTGATGATGCATAAGAGTTCTCTAGTTTGGTATTTGCAACTTTAACTACTGCATCCATTGTTACATCTCCTGCCCATTCAGTTCCAGAAGCGCCAGAACCTTTTTGGATTCCTGCTTCTTTCATGATTAGAGCAGCTGCAGATGGTATACCAATTTCAATCTCATACTTTTTTGTGTCGCTATCAACAATAACTGTAACTGGAACTTTCATTCCCTCAAAGTCTTTTGTTTTTTCGTTAATTGCATTGATAACTTCCATAATGTTAACGCCAAGTGGACCTAATGCTGGACCTAAAGGTGGACCTGCAGATGCTCCTCCGCCTGTTACAAGTGATGAAATTTTTTGTTCTCCCATATTTTATCGCCTCAAAATGAAAATTTAATCCTTCCTAACCCTCAGTTGATAATTTTAGATAGTTTGCGTCGACTGTGACTGGCAGTTGGTATGATGCATCAAGCAAAACAACTGTAGCTTCTTCTTTGTCTGAATCGATTCTGGTAATTGTTGCCTTCATTCCCTTGAATGGACCTCCAGTGATTTCTACGACATTGTCTACTGCTAGAGTTGAAACTGTTGATTTCTTTACCAAATATCCTTCGATATCTTTGAACTCTAATTCTCCTCTTAATTGACCGCGGATGTGTCTTACACCTTCTACTGCCATGTATGCATCACTTGGATTGATTGCTTCAATGACAACATATCCTTTAAGATCATTTACCCAAAATACTGATTGAATGTTAATTTGATTGGCATTAGCTTTTGCTTCTAATAACCTCATTACCACTTTTTCTTGTCCACCAGTGGTTCTAATTGCAAACAAATGTGATTTTATTTCTTCAGACAATTTTACCTACCAAATGTGATCACCGAAAAGACGAATTGAATGATAAATCCAATTACTCCAACTCCTCCAATACCTAGCAATACCAATCTGAGATGTTGTTTATACTCATCTTTGTCTGGCTTTTTGGCCATTTTCAAGGTATTTGCCATGTTCTTCAAAGTCTGCTTCGGGTTCATTGGTGGAAATTAATAGGGTCTCCTTATATCTCTTATTTCATGGAGCTGTTAGTTGCATACGCCGATGATCCTGCTGGTCACAATATGGCAAAATTTCTTTGCAAAGATATGACTCAGGATGGAGATGTATTTCGTGGAAAGCATTATGATCTGGTGATTATTCCAACCCCTGCAATTTCTGCAGATTGGTTAGAAGAAAAATATGATTATGATGGATTTGTATTCCTATCAAAACATGCAGCTGAATCTGGAGTGCTTGCACTTACCTGCCATAGTACTGGGAATTTCTCAGAGGCAAAGTTTGGTGGAAACGACAGACAAGTAGCAATTCCTCATCCTGACTTACAAAAAAAATATCTGCAAACTTTACGTGATCATCAGTCTGATTTTGCAGAGTTTGATATTACAATAGAGGCAACACATCACGGACCAACAGATCTCAAAAAGCCTTCAATCTTCATCGAGATTGGAACCACTGAAAAACAGTGGACTGATGAAAATCTATGTCACAGGGTTGCAAAACTAGTTCATGAAGTAATGTCAAATGACATTCCAAACAATCCAGTTGCACTATGTTTTGGTGGAACTCATTATCCTACAAAGTTTACAGAACAACTTCTTGATGGCAAGTATGCACTTGGAACAGTCATACCAAAACATGCACTTGACAATCTTGATGAAGACCTGTTCTCCCATATTCTCAAACAAAACAGTATGGCAAAGTTTGCTCTACTTGATTGGAATGGACTTGGGCCAAACAAGCAAAAAGTTCTTGACCTTCTAGAGTCTACAGAACTTGAGGTAGTCAAACTTTGAATCTTGAGAAAAAGATTTACAAAAAATTACTAGAAGTTCCAAAAGGGCAAATCACAACTTATGGAGAACTTGCAAAGGCAGTCGGTCTAAAGAACGGACAAAGAGCAGTTGGTAGAATAATGAACAAAAACCCGTACCCCGTTATCATTCCGTGTCACAGAGTTGTAATGTCAAATGGTAAGGTTGGTGGATATGCATATGGAGAGCATATCAAAACTAAGATGCTAAATGATGAAGGCATCCAAATTGAAAATGGTAAAATTTTAGATTGGGAAAAAACTGTTTACAGATTCTAGTTCTTTCTTTTTGCGACAATCTCTTCCATTAATTGTCTCAAGTGGGCCTTGTTTCTGACTGTGTTACCACCTACTTTTTTGTAAAGTGCCCAAAATTCTGGATTAGTCAAATCTTTTCTGTCTTTTGCAATTTTTAGTAGTCTTCTCAATGAGCGGACCTTTGCAACATAGACTTCTTTTTTACCAACACGTGCACCTTTACGTCCTTGTTTTGAACCTTGTTTGGTACCTCTCTTGTTTCTCTGGGCTTTCTTTTCTTGTGCTCTTCCTCTGGATGTTCCAGTAAATGAATCGATTTTGATTGTGTTAGCTGTAATTAGACTGCGAATGTTCTCTCTTGTAATTGCATCAGCAACATCAGTAAGATGGTCTGCATCAAACTTTATTCTGTGAACGCCAACACCAGTAACTCTGGCTGCTAGTCTTTTCTTAGCTTTAAGATTTACTACCACTTGCACTCACTCTCGCATTGAAAATTTTGAATTTTTGTTCGACTGCTTTTGTTACAATCTCTTTTCTTTTTCTAGTACCTACACTGTGGCCTAATCTGACTCCATCTTTCTTTGGGTCAAGTTTTGCCAAGTCATCTAAATTGTAAACTAAGTTATCTGTAAATCCTGATGGGTGTAATCCTCTTGCTTCTTTTGGTCCACCAAATCCTACTTTGACTAGACCTGGACGACCTCTACTCCATTGTTTTCTCTGATGATGATCAATACCTTTTGGTTTTCTCCAACCAGTTTGGAGTCTAACATAACGCCAGCTCTCTGGTCTTTCAAAATCAGGATTGTGTTCTTTAATCTCCTGTCTCTTTGCAATCTTGTCCTTATTGATCGGCATCAGATTGACTCTTGAAATTTGGAATAAATACGTTCCTAGACGGTCAAAATAATTTCAAATGCCAAAAGATAATAAGGAAATGGAAGGCGGATCGAAATATCTCATGAACAAGCCTGGGATTAATGACATCATTTTTGGAGGCGTAACACTCTGACACAAGTAGTAGGTACTGCTACAACTGACAAGTTTTCATCACAACTCAAAGATTTTGGGATCAATCCATCCAAAGTCCATAGAAATCTCAGTACTGAAGAGATGGTTAGTCTTGCAGTTGAGAGAAACGAGGGTGTTGTAAACTCTACGGGCTCTCTTTCAGTAAATACTGGAAAATACACCGGACGTTCCCCTGATGACAGATTTATCGTATATGATGATAAAACCCATGAAACAATTGATTGGGGAAAAATCAACCATCAATTTCCCAGTGGCAAATTTGAAAAACTATTAGAGAAAATGAAAAACTTTGTTGATAACAAGGAACTCTTTGTATTTGACGGATTTGTAGGAGCTGATCCTGAAACACGTTTACCAATTAGAGTCATCAATGATCATGTTTGGCAAAACATGTTCTCAAGCAATTTGTTTATTCGTCCAACAAGTGAGGAATTGCAAAAACATGAACCAGAATTCACAATTCTTTGTATTAATGACTTTAAGGCTGTTCCAGAGATTGACGGAACCAGAACTGATGTATTCATTCTCATTGACTTGACAAGAAAGATTGTCTTGATTGGTGGAACAGAGTATGCCGGTGAAATGAAAAAGTCAATGTTTGGTGTAATGAACTTCCTCTTACCTGACAAAGGAATCTTTCCAATGCACTGCTCTGCAAACATTGGAGAAAAAGGAGACACTGCTTTGTTCTTTGGATTGTCTGGTACTGGAAAGACCACACTTTCAGCAGACCCCAATAGAAAACTAATTGGTGATGATGAACATGGTTGGTCTGACAATGGAACCTTTAACTTTGAAGGAGGATGTTATGCAAAATGTATAAACCTCAGTCAAGAAGCAGAACCAGAAATTTGGAATGCAATTAAACCTGGTGCACTTTTAGAAAATGTAGTTCTAAAGGACAATGTTCCTGATTATGATGATAACACTTTAACTGAAAACACTCGTGTTGGATATCCTTTGGATTTCATTCCAGGTGCTGTAATTCCAAGTGTTGGCGGAAATCCTAAAGTCATTATATTTTTGACAGCAGATGCATTAGGAGTATTGCCTCCTGTATCTCGACTCACAAAAGAAGCTGCAATGTATCACTTTATGTCCGGATACACAAGCAAGCTAGCAGGAACTGAAAGAGGAATCAAAGAACCAAAATCCGTATTTTCTCAGTGCTTTGGAGCACCATTCATGCCTAGACCTGCCTCTGTTTACGCTAAATTACTTGGAGAGAAGATTAACGAACACAATACCGTAGTCTACCTAATCAATACCGGCTGGTCTGGTGGTCCATACGGAGTTGGACAGAGAGTCAAGATAAAGTACAGTCGCGCAATGGTCACTGCTGCACTTTCTGGCGGTCTTAACATAGTAAAGTATACTCACAATGATTTGTTTAATCTAGATGTTCCAACAGAAGTTGAAGGAGTACCCTCTGAGATTTTGGATCCTAGAAACACTTGGATTGACAAAGATGCTTATGACTTGTCTGCAAAGAAACTAGCTCAAATGTTCGTTGAGAACTTTAAGAAGTTTGATGGAGTTGCACAAGATATCGTTGATGCTGGTCCAAAACCACCACTACAATAAACTATCTTCTCTTTAGAACAATACCTACTATTCCAATTATAATTACTGCACCAGCAATTATTGACATCTGCCTTTCTGGAATGTCAAAGCCTAGTCTTTCTTTTTCTTCAAGTGTTCTGATGTCAATGGTATTGTATGCACTTGATGTGTTTCCATTAACTCTGATTTTTGCATCAACCCAATATTCTGCATTCTCATAGATTTCAATTGATGCGGGTTTGTCTGGTGTTGCAGTTGTTATATCGATTCTTCCATCTTTGCTGTTTGTAATTGAAATTTTTGCAAAACTCCATTCTTCTGGATGATACACGTCAAAGAAAAGATTTTCATTTTGTTGAACTATAGAAATTGAACCGGGTGTGTAATGTAACACAAATGGAACAACATATTGTATACTGCCATGACTAATTCTTATTTTTCCTTCATGTTCTCCAAAGTTTTCTTCTAGTACACTCATTCTTACATTCAAAATATTTTCATTTACTAATTCTCCACTAAACTTTACGAATTCAGGTCCATCATAACTGACATCAAATCCATCCCATGTTCCATCAAGTGATTTTAAGTGAAATTGTTTTTCAACAACTTTGTTATCTGAAGATACCATTACAACAAAGTTTGGCGGCTCTATGATTAATTTTGCATCAAATGCCTTTGCAATGTTTAGCCTTCCTGCACCTGACTCTTGAATAGAGAATTCCTCTCCAAAGGCATCAGATACAGGCTCAACTGTAGTCAGTAATAGTGACTTTATCTCATGATGGTGCAATTCTGGGTTTTTTTGCAGTAACAGGGCTGCTGCACCACTTACATGAGGGGCAGCATAACTTGTTCCACTAGTAAAGTTGTATCCTGCATTGCTTTGTGTGGTGTTGAT
>JBHITY010000001.1:0-42141 GCA_042138585.1 Candidatus Nitrosopumilus sp. | reverse complement strand
GGATTTAGGAATTTTCTGTCACTTTCTAACTCATCTAGTGCCTCTCCAAGACTCTTTGGAAGAACACCAATTCCTCTTTTAGCTCTATCTGATTTTGTCATCTTGAAAATATCATCACGAACTTGTTCTCCAGGATCCATCTTCTTTTTGATTCCATCCATGCCAGCTGCAGTTACTGCTGCAAACACTAGGTATGGGTTTGATGAAGGATCAGGTGCTCTAAACTCTAATCTCTTGAGATTCGAATACGCTTTTCCTTTAAGGTGTTTAGGAACTCTAACAATTGCTGAACGGTTTCCAGAACTCCAAGCGATATATGCTGGAGCCTCATATCCTGGAACTAATCTGTGATAGGAGTTTGTGGTTGGATTACAAATTGCTGATAATGCTTTTGCGTGATTAATTATTCCACCACAAAAGTATCTTGCAGTCTGACTCAATTCATCTTCATCATCTGGATCAAAGAATGTATTTTCTACACCTTTCCATAAACTAACATTGACATGCATTCCTGAACCTGAATCCATTGCAATTGGTTTTGGCATCATTGTTGCAACTTTGCCATACTTTTGAGCAACGTTTCTAATTACATACTTGTATGATTGTGCTGCATCAGCTGCGTTTGTCATGTAATCATATTTGATATCAATCTCACATTGACCAGCTGTTGCAACTTCGTGGTGATGGTTATCACATAAAATTCCAAAATTATTCTTGAGAATATTTACACATTCATTTCTATATGGTGTAAGTGTATCTGATGGCGTACTAGGATAGTATCCTTCTTGCAATCCCATTGGGTAGCCATTCCCTTCTTGACTCCATGGTGCTTCTTTAGACTCTATTGAGTAGGATTGTCCTTTGTATGGTGTTAGAACATCCCAATGCACTTTATCAAAAACAAAAAACTCTACTTCTGGTCCCCATGTACTAAAATCAAATCCTTGAGTCTTGATGTACTCTTCAGCTTTTTGAGAAATACCTCTTGGATCTCTTGATAATCTACCTCTATTTTCCCCCCAATAAACATCACAAAGCAATCTAGCTGTTTTGTTTTCTGTCATCCATGGAATTATGGCAAATGTGTTAGGATCTGGTTTTAGAAGTAAATCTGAATCATCAATACTTGTAAAACCCACAATAGATGAACCATCTAATTTTGGTAAACCATCTCTCATTTGTTCTGGAGTGAATGTATCTGCTGAAATTGTAGTATGGTGGAAATGACCAGTCAGGCCAGTAAATTGAAGATCGATGAATTGAATTCCTTCATGTTGAATTCTTGAGAAAACTTCGTCAGGTGAATACGTTACTTGAATTGCTTTTCCGTGACTGACTTTATAGGGCAATTTTATACTTCAATCAAACACAAATACATCCAGCATTTAAGGATTAGGTAAGAAATGTCCGAAACAAATCAAATTGATATCAACTATCTACATCACACCGTATTACGAGAAACTGAAGATGAATCTCTACTTGAAATTGATCCAAACTTTTACAGAAACCTATCTGAGTTTATAGGAAATTTGAAAAAACAGGAATTTGATGGTGTTGAAAGCAAAATCAAAGATGCTATGATAGAAATGGCCATAGAATTAGCATCTTTATTGATAAATATCAGATTAGAAAAAATTGCACAATCAAATGATCTTAAAATTGGTTTTCTTCTAGATGAGGAAAAATTCATTCTTGACTCACAGGAAGAAGAAAAAGACAGAAAAGAGATGATTCTTTCAGCAACAATTAACGGAAAATCAAAATTTCTTGAATCCTTGTCACAAAATCACAAAACAAAGAGAATTGCAGTAAGATTTTTGCAAGAAGTAGGTGAAATTGTGGGTTCTGATCTTGAAAAGTATGGGCCTTTCAAAATTGAGGATATTGCAACCATTCCGTATGAGAATGCACAGGCATTAATTGCTAAAAATGCCGCAACTAAAGTCCGTTTGGAAGATTAGATAGAAATTATACCTAATTCATTTCTAATTAGATGTCTCATACGGGTGTTGATGTAATTGATTTTCTGTTTTACACAATCTATCCTGTAATTGGAATTTTTATTGTTGAAGGAATTAGTCGATTAGTAAAAGCTCCAAAATGGGCAAAATTATGGACACAAGCTGTAGTTTCAATTGGTTTTGGAATCTACTACTGGTTTATTTTACCAGCACCTCAAAACTTCCCATTAACTGCATTGGTAATGTTTGCACTAGCTATCGCATTAATCTATCAAGGAAGACGTGCAAAAATTTCTCCTGAAAAAAGTCCTTACTAAAAACGTCCAAAAATTCTTCTGAAAATATTTGGTCTATTTCTTCCCCCATCTCTGATAACTTTTTTTTCACCAAATCGTTTTGCTCTAATTTGGCTTAGTTTCACACATCTGTGTTCCTCAGGAAGTCTGTGCTCTGAACAAAATGGATCCTTGCAGTAATTGCATTGGAATGGTAAATCTGTTAAATCCCCACAATACGCACACTTTTCAGATTTCATAATTTCATTTAGTATTTTTCTTTTAATAAAGTTGCCAGTATTTTTCTAAGAATTCCCTAACTCGTCTAAACATTTTTACGATGTCAAAATTCAGTGTGACTAATTGATTAAAGATAAAGTTGCAATAATTACTGGAGCTAGTAGCGGTATTGGATTTGCCACTGCCTTAGCACTATCAAAAGCAGGTGCAAAAGTAGCTATTGGTGCCAGAAGAGTTGATAGATTAGAAGAACTTGCAAAAAAAATTACTGAAAACGGTGGAGAAGTATTTTATCAAAAATTAGATGTTACACAAAAATCAGAATGTGATGATTTTGCAAAAGCTGTTTTAGAAAAATGGAATTCAATTGATATTTTAGTAAATAATGCAGGCCTCATGCCTCTGAGCTTCTTCAAAAACCTCAAGGTAGATGAATGGGACAGAATGATTGATGTCAATATCAAAGGTGTGTTGTATTCTACTGCAGCAGTAATCACTCACATGAAAGAAAAAAAATCTGGTCATATTGTTAATCTGTCATCTGTTGCAGGAAGAATTGTCTTTCCTGCTGGCAGTGTATATTGTGCAACAAAACACGCAGTTGCTGCATTTAGTGAGGGACTAAGACAAGAATTTAGCATTCGTTCAAACATTAGAGTCACAAGTATTGAACCTGGTGTTGTAGATACAGAACTCAATAACACAATCACAGATGAATCTTTGAAGGGATTTGTAGAGAATGCAGCAAAGATGGAAGCCTTACAGGCTGAAGATATAGCAAATGCAATCTTGTTTGCAGTAGACTCACCACCTTACGTTAATGTTAATGAAATCTTGATACGACCAACAACACAAGAACGTTAACTTGGCAGATATTCCACATGTTGTAATTTTGGGAGGAGGTTTTGGTGGACTTGCTACCGCAAATGAAATTAGAAATTCATTGTCTTCATCACAAGTCAAAATCTCCGTTATTGATAAAAAAGACTGGTTTATGGTGGGATTTGCAAAATTATGGATAATAAATGGAACCCGAACCTTTGAAAATTCTATTGGTCACCTAAATCAATTAGAAAAAAAAGAAATCAACTTCATACAAGATGAAATCCTTTCCATTGATCTTCAAAACAAAAATGTCAAAACCAACCAAAAAAATATTTCATATGATTTTCTTGTAATATCATTAGGTGCAGTTTTAGCTCCACAAAAAATTCCTGGATTAACTGAAAATGGATTCAATTTGTATGATCATGATCAACTTTCAGAAATTCACAACAAACTTGAAAATATTGATTCTGGAAAAATTGCAATTTCTATAATGGGAATGCCATACAAGTGTCCTCCAGCACCATTTGAGGCTAGTTTATTGATTGATTCTATGCTAAGAAAGCGTGGAGTACGTGATTCTGTTCAAATTGACTTTTACAGCCCAGCTCCCATCACATTACCTGCAGCTGGTCCAGATGTTAGTAAAGAAATTCTTGAGTTAGTAAATTCTGAAAAAATTACTTTTCATAATTCATCTAAAATAAAATCAGTTGAGTCGAAAAAATTAATTTTTGAAAACGGTGAAGCTGAATTTGATTTGCTTTTAGCTGTACCGCCCCACATTGCTCCCAAAGTAATCTATGATTCTGGATTAGCTAAAGAATCTGGATTTATTCCAATAGACAGAGATTGCAAAACTCCTTTTGAAAATGTGTTTGCAGTAGGTGATGTAACTAGTTTGGTAGTTACAGAAAATATGGCAGTACCAAAAGCTGGAGTTTTTGCAGAAGGTGAAGGAGTAACTGTTGCAAAAAATATTATCTCAAAACTTCAGTCAAAAGATGCATCTGAATTATTTGATGGAAAAGGAGGTTGTTATATTGAATCAGGAAGAGACACAGCTTCAGTAATTGAAGTTGACATGTTTTCACAATCAAAACCCTCAACTAGCATTTCTGCACAAACTTCTGAAAATCTTTCAAACAAACGAGAATTTGAAAAAGAAAGAATGTCTAAATGGCTTTAATCAATCAGAATTGTCTTTTTCTCTTGCGAGGTGTTCTAATAGAGCTTTCATTTCGACACCAAGCTCTTTGTCGTTTTTAGAAAGATTAAGTTTTTCAGGAATATTATTTTTGAAATCTTCAGCTTCTAACTCTATGCTTCTTTTTTGAATACAATCTATGTGGTCTTCTCCTGTTCCAGAAAGTTTGTGGCAAATATTACAAATTTTCACAATTTCTGTTTGTTAATACGACGATTTAATAATTTCATTTTGTGCCTCTGAGACAAGGGATCGTCGTCTAGCTTGGTATGATACTAGTCTGGGGGACTAGTGGTCGCAGGTTCAAATCCTGCCGGTCCCATTACAATTTCAAAATTTTCAAGAGATTTTCAAAATTTTCAAGAGATTTTTCTTGTTTATACTGCTTTAGGGCACCAATAATTTTCTCCTTAGATGGATTTCTGTAAATCTTTTGTACTTTTTTTGCAATTCCTGAACCAATAAAAATTGCTTGAGTTACTGATGTAACATTTGATGGCTTTCTTTTAACACTAGAACTTTCAAAATCTATTAGAGTGGATTTTGTTTTTCCAACAATTACGTGTTTTGAAATATTACTTAACTCTCCATGGTCAAAACCAATTTGATCCAAATTATAACAATCTTCAAGAACTTGTCTAATTGTTGATTTCAATTTTTTTACACTCCCAACTCCTTTGAGCGAATTTACCCAATCAATAATTTTGATTCCTTCAATGTATTCCATTATCAAAAAATTTCTACTTACATCAAACATTTTTGGTCCAACATTTACAGAATTTACTATTTTCAATAATTTTGCCTCATTTTTCATTTCTTTTCTTTGTGAATCTGTTCTTCTAATTTTTAATGCAACTTCTTTACTACCTTTCTTTGCAAGAACAACCACACCTACGTAACCTTTTCCAAGAATCTCTAATTTCCCTAATGTCGTTGGACCAGTCAATGAAATAGATTTAATTTTTAGTTTTTCTAATTCACTAATTCTAGATTTTATTTGACGTGAAGTTGCTTTTGGATACCCAAGAATTTCTGAATATGGCTCATCAACAAACTTTTTAATTGAAATGAAGGAGTGTGCCATCTGTTGAGATCAACTCACTTGCAACCTCTTTAATTGATTTACTTAATCCTTTTTCACCAATGGTAATTTTGAAACCACGCTTGAAATCAGCTTGAAGACCCTTTGGTATGCCTGTTTGAAGATTATTTTTCAAAAATTCACTCATAAATTTACTGGCATCAACATGTTTTCTCTTTTCTAAAGAGATGATTTTTTTGTTATTTCCTACCCATACTAATTCTGCATTTGAAAGATTTTTAGAAATGAAACTCTTTGAACTACTTTCTCTGAAAAACTCTGGTCCAGTTTTTGCATAAATATCAGAAATTTTGGTTGATTCTAAAAAGAATAGAAGATAAGCTTCTTTTTGTTGATCTGTGTATGCTCTACTCCTTAGTACTGTAAAGCCGGCTAACTCCAACTGTGTGGTTAATGATGATGTTGCTCTCTTTATCTGCCCCCAAATAATATCGGGGCTTCTAATTTTGAAATTAAATTTAATCGATAATACATTTCCCCAGTGTTTCTTTGAAACTCTTGATTTTTTATTCTTGAAAAATTCTAGTTTTGGATTTTCCTTAAATGCCCTACAAGCAAGAATAAACTTTCCAATATTTTCATCAGAAATCGCAGCAGCTAAATTTCTATTACTATCTATTGGATCAATTATTACTAGAGATGTATCAAATTTCTTTGCAGTTTTTCCGACAACTTGATTTTCTTCAATTTTAGAAATTGATTTTATAACATTTTCAAAACTTCCAAAATGTAAAACTAGAACTTCTGAAACATATCCGCTGAATCCTTGTTTTGCAATTTCTGCACCATAGATTCTATTTGATTTTAGAAATGTTTTTAGAATTCTAACTTCATTTCTCATTTTTTGTGTTAATGATTTTGACATGAATTTTGTGTGGAATGGTGATCTGTCTGCAGCACTTTTCCATTCACCTGCTTTTACATCATAAAATGGAACTACATTGATCTTTGTATCATTCATTTTAGCCTCAACATATGGGTGTTCAGAATATCTTACATATGGAGAAAATTTCTTCATTGAATCAAAACCAATTTTTTTGGAGATCTTTTCAAATTTCTCTTCTGAAGTTGATTTTCTGAATCTTACAAAAATATCTACATCTGCATCTTTTGATAACCATGTACCCTTAGCAAATGATCCACCAAATTCGACTCCAATAATTTCAGGAAATTTTACAATTTCTTTCTTGACTAATTCCAATGCTGTTTCTGCAATTCTTTCTTTTGATTTTTCTACTGTCTTTGTAGGAATAACATTCTTCATAACATGAATGATGACTTTCTTCATTTTACGGCAAGTACCTCCTCTAAATCAGAATAGATCGGCCCCTCAGGTGTAAGTTCACTTTTCTTTAATTTAATACTAAAAATTTTTTGCATTCCAAAATCTGTAACTCTTTGTTTATTCAAATCCTCTGTTATATCTCCAATCTTCTTTTTAATTCTAAATATTGTAATGTGTGGTTTGAATGGTTTATCAGAAATTAATCCTAGGGGTTTAAGCACATTTTCCACTTTTTTTGCCAATTCAATCAGGTTTTTCCCTCCTTCTTCATCTGTTCCAACCCAAATTACTCGTGGAAATTTTGGTTTAGGAAATGCACCTACTCCTTTCAAGTTTATAGTAAATTCAGAAAACTCGATTGTTTGTAGTGATTCAATTACCTTTTGTATTTGTTCTTCAGTAATCTCTCCCAAAAATTGCAATGTAAAATGTAATTGATCGGAATTTATCGGCTTTGCATTAATTTGTAATTTATTTTGAAAATCTTTAATAGATTTTTTTACATCATTTTCTGAAATCTCAATTGCAACAAAAGTTCGCATTACAATTTTCCTTGATGTATCTTTATAATAATTTCCGGTAGCTTCATAGACGAGTTTAGTTTTTGATATACAATGACAAAACTAATTGTGTGTTTGACAGGCATGCCAGGTGCTGGAAAATCCACTATTGCTGAAGGGCTAAAACCAAAAGGCTATGATGTAGTCAATATGGGAAATGAAGTAAGAGAGGAAGCCAAAAAAAGAAATCTGGAACCATCAAGATCAAATCTTGGAAAATTAATGATTGAACTTAGAGAAAAAAATGGCCCTGGTGCAGTAGCTGAATTGATAAAACCAAAAATTGAATCATCTTCTTCTAATGTAATTTTAATTGATGGCGTTCGTTCAAATGATGAAATTGAAGTCTTAAAAAAAATTGGAAATGTAAAATTATTAGCTATTCATGCATCAACTGATACAAGATTCGATTTTCTACAAAAGAGAGGAAGATCAGATGATCCTCAAACAAAAGAACATTTTGATGAAAGAGATAATCGTGAATTAGGAGTTGGAATTAGTAATTCAATTGCATTATCTGATTATGCAATTTCAAACATTGGGTTAACTAAAGAGGAATTGATAGAATCTGCATATGAAATCATCCAAAGTTGGGTATGATGAAAATTCCAAACATTAATTGTAAAATCGAAATGTTTTGTGCAGTAAATCCTTCAGAAGATCTAGATAAAACAAAAAAATCAATTTCTAATATTTTTCCATATGCTAAGATTAAAACTGAAAATTATTCAATTTCAGCAGAATCCAAAGATCTGACTTCTTTAGAAAAAATTTACGAAGTGGTTCATTCAAAACAATCTCAAAAAACATACAGAAGAAATCTTCAAAAAAATCTAAAAAATGATTCTACGTGGTTTTATCTGAACAAGCAAGCTGCATTCGTAGAAAAAATAGCCATTTGTGAAGAATCTGAAGAATCTCCACTGGGTCCAATCAAAGTCATTCTCACTTCATCGAAAATTGATGAAATAATTGATTGGTTTGTGTATGGGGATGAAAATTAGCTAAGAAAATTCAATCATTTTTGACTATTTTTTTTAGTATGAATCTAAAATCCATTTTTTAAAATAATTAGGAAATGTTCATAAAATTAGGCATAATTGCAGGCATAATTGTTCTGGGAGGAATGATTTTCTCAAATGAAATCGACACTCTATTCCCATCAACTTCTGCAACCGTTATTGATTCGATAAAAGATGATGTGACTAATCTTAGTTCAAAAACTGTAAATTCTGTTGAGCAGCGAATTGATGATTCTGTTGATAAAATTACAGAAAAGACAACCAATGCAATTACAAACGAAATAACTGAAGTGGGAGAAAAAATTAAAGATGAAATTTCTGATGTAAAAGAATCATCACAAAAAGCAATACAAGATGAAATTTCTGATGTAAAAGAATCATCACAAAAAGCAATTACAGACTTCAATCCATTAGAATCAATTAAAAAAACATTTAGTGATTGGAATTTCTTTTAAAATTTTTTAATTGAAATTTTATTTGAATAGTGAAACAAATTTTGGTAATGCAATTGCACTAGTGTCTCTTATTGTAAGATCCATCTGTGATGACATTTCAGTATTTTCTGGATTAACTTCTATTAACATTGCATCATTCTGTTTTGCATATATTGGTAAAGTATTTGCAGGAGATACGACAAGTGATGTTCCTGCAATAATCATCAGATCACATTGATTTGCATGAATTATTGCTTTTTCCCAAACATCTTGTGGAAGAGATTCACCAAACCAAACTACATCTGGTCTCAAGATATTTCCACACTTACATAAAGGTGGATTTTCTGAAAAATCTGTCATTATTTCATCATTAAAATCACAAACAGTACATTTTATTTTTACAATACTTCCATGTAATTCCAAAACTTTGGTACTTCCAGCTTTTTGATGTAATCCATCTATATTTTGTGTAAGAACAACAACTTCCACAAATTTTTCAAGTTCTGCAATTGCCTTATGCCCTAGATTCGGCTCTGCTGAAAAAATATTTTGTCTTCGCTCATTATACCATTCCCAAACTAATTTTGGATCCTCATAAAATGCGTCAATTGTGGCTAATTTCATAGCATCATAGTTTCTCCAGAGACCGTCTTTTCCTCTAAATGTGGGTATTCCACTCTCTTGCGAGATCCCTGCTCCAGTCACAAAAACAATCTTCTTTAAATTCCCAATTTGATCTTTAATTGATTCAAACATGCTTATTTGATCTCTATTTCCAAAAGATCCCTTGCAGTAATTACTGAATCATGAATTTCTTTAGCTTCCTTCAAATGTTCTACTTCGTCTCTATATCTTGCTGAAAAATGTGTTAATACTAGATTCTTTACTCTTGCATTTTTTGCTACTGTTGCAGCCTGTTTTGCAGTTGAGTGACATGTATCTTGAGCCTTTTGTTTTTCTGCTTCAAGAAATGTTGAATCAAATACAAGATAATCACATTCTTCAAAAAATTCCTCTAACTCTTTTGTAGGCATTGTATCTCCAGAAATTCCTATTTTTTTACCTGGACGTTTTTCTCCTAGCACTTGTTCTGGTTTTATTATTTTTTCATTTATTGTAATTTCACTTCCATTTTGTAGCTTATTCCATAATTCACCTTCAGGTATTCCTAATTCCTTCGCTTTTTCAACATTGAATCTACCTGGCTTATCTTTTTCTTCAAACAAATACGAAAATGCAACAATAGAATGATTTGCTTTACATGTAGTAATTGAAAATTTTTCATCCTCAAAAATTTTTTCATCTTTTATTGTATTAATTAAAATTGGAAATGGTAATCCAAAATTTAAGACCTTAATGTTTGCTGCAATAAACTCTTCAATTCCACTAGGTCCAAAAATTTCTAATGGTTCTGTTCTATTTTGCATAGACATTGTCTGTAATAGACCTAAAATTCCTACACAATGATCTCCATGAAGATGTGTTACAAATATTTTCATTTTTTTATTCCAACCTAATCCTGATTTCATATATGAAATCTGTGCTGCTTCACCTGCATCAAACATGAGAACTTCTCCTTCTCTCTCTAAACATATGCATGATAATCCTCTATTCTCAGTTGGTTGGGCGGCTGAAGTTCCAAGAAATACAAGTTTCATTTTATCAGAATTGTCCTTGTCAAGCTTTTATGCCTATAGATTTGATATTTTTTTAATCCTTTTAGTTTCAGTTTGTCTCCGAATTCCTTTTTGTACATTATGGCCATCTTCTTTCTTTTTGGCACAATACTCACAAATCTCTTAATGATCTCTTCAGGTTTATCTGATGTTTTAGTATTTTTTCCATATGGAAAATCTGTTACAATTCCATCAAATTCATCAGCCATGTTCTTAATTTCTTGAAAATCTGAATGAACTACTTTTGATTTGTATCCATTTTCTTTAAGGTTCTTTTTTGTGATTTCCACCATTTTTTCATCAAAATCTAAACCAATTCCATGAATTCCCATTGATTCAGCTTCTAAAAGTGTGGTACCTGTTCCACAGAATGGGTCACAAACTGTTTCTCCTTTTTTTAATCCAATTAGGTTGATCATTGCCTTTGTTAATTTCCAATCTAATTCATGAGGCTGTGATATTACCTTTTTTGGTCTCTTTTTCTCGTTTATGATTTTAGAAAATCCAAAAAAATTTTCTTTTTTTGTAAAAATTAGATAGACTGTGATATCTGGATTTTCAAGTTTAACTTTTGCATTAGAGAATTTTGAAATCATATCGCCCATAGAATTCTCTAATTCTGGTATATCAAACTGATTTGAAGACAAATTAATAATTCTACAAACAAATGTTTTTGCATTTTTTAATATTTCAAAATTACCTTCATCTAAAAATAATCCTGACATTTTTCGTAATATTTGTCCTGAGGTTTTTACAAATGTTGCTCTCTTTGAAATTTCATACCAATTAGTTTTAGATTGAACAATTACTAAATTTGAAATAATACTAATTTTAGAAAATCTATCAAAACTTTTTGCTATTGCAATTACCTCGTCTATTGCAATTTCTAAATATTCTTTAGATAATACAAAAAAACTTTCTGGCATTATACTATTGCCTTTGCAATTGTATTTGAGACATCAACAATTGATGTTTTACCTGGAATTGTATTTGCGCTTACAATTTTTGTAACTCCGGATTTCTTTATTTTCTTTTCAGCATCATTCATCAACAATGCATGTGTACATGCCACAAAAACTCTTTTGCATCTTTCTTTTTTAAGAAATTTTGTTGCATTAACTATACTTCCACCAGTACTGATCATATCGTCAACTAAAATTAGATCACGTCCTATCACATCAGCTTCTTTTGTCTTAATCTGTACTTTGCCTGTCTTTCTATCTCTCTTCTTTTGTAACGCAATGAATTCTATTCCCATTTCCTTGGCAAATTTTTTTGCTCTTTCTTTTCCACCTTGATCAGGAGAGACAACTAATGGATCTTTTAGGCTCATTTTTTTGAAATATGAAGCCAAATCTGAGACAGCTGAAACATTTTTGGATTTTATAGTGAAATATTTGAGCCCAATCAAGCTGTGAATATCTACAGCGATTAGCTTTGATGCTCCTGCGCCTTTAAACAATTTTGCCATAACTTTCATAGTTACGATCTCTCCTGGTAGAAATTCCCTGTCTTGTCTTGCATAACCCATGTAAGGAACAACAACAACTACTTCAGATGAATTTTCTTTAGCTTTTGAAATTAATGATAATGCTTGAATGAGATTTGTATCAACAGGTGGATAAATTGATTGAACAACGATTGATTTTCTTTTGGATATATTTCCCTTGAGTGTTATCTTACTTTCTCCATCTGGAAAAACTCTTACTTCTGATTTTACTAAATTTGCTTTAATCTTTCTAGCTAGTTTTCTCCCTAGATCTTCAGATGCCTTTCCACAAATAACTGATAGTCTACTCAACAAGAAAATGTGAATTAATGGGATTCTTAAGTTTTGAGAAAACTACTCGTCTTCGCCACTTCCACGACCAATGTCGCCTGTTCCATATTCCTCAATAACCTTCTTTCTATCTTCCTTAAGTCTGTCAATCTCTTCTTGTTCACGTTTTTCATCTCCTTGGTAGACAGTTCTAATTGGCCATGGAATTCTAATATCGTATCTCTTGAATTCCTCATACATTATAATTCTCATGTCTGTTTTTGTTTTGAATTGAGCTCCATAATCTCTAACATATACCCATACTGAGAAATCTAATGAAGAGTCATTAAACTGATTAAATCGTACGACGGGTTGATTAATGTCTACATGTATGTCCTTATCACAACCACAACTTTGTTTGTTTTTATCTAGGTATGGACATCTTCTTTGTGTGATTAAATGTCTTCCTTTAGAATCAACAACTTCTTTCATTGCACGTTTTCCTACTTTAACAAGAATTGCTGAAACTTGTTTTGGATCATTTAGATAAGAAACACCTACATCAACAATTGCAGGTACCATCTTTACTCCTTGTGTATAATTTACAATCTGTGCACTAACTAGTTGTCTTGTTGGAATTATTGCCATTGATTCGTTTAATGCATCTCTAACGTAAGTTACTCTAGGAGTAATTTTATGCACATATCCATTATATCCTGTATCAAGTTTTACACGCTCACCTTCAACGAATATCTTGTCTTTTCGAATCAAAATGTAAGCAAAATAATTCTGCATTGTTTCTTGTAGTGCTAAACCTAAACCAATTGCTAGTCCACCTGTAGCAGTAGCTAATACAATTAAATCAACTCCCCACCAGGCAACAACTCCTAAAATTGTTGCAATAAAAATACCAATTGGAAGAATCTGTTTTGCTGATCTTGGAATTCCCTCTTGTTTCTTTTTTGCATATCCTGGAGGACGGTTGCTTGGAATAATCGGTTCATAACTATGTGTTCTCTTTTCTTCTCGCCATACATCAATTGGAAATATTTCATCTGGTTTTGCCCCTGGTCTTAATTTTCTTCCAGATTGATTGTTACCTGTAATACAATTTTGGTAATATTTTTCATATTTTGCACGTTCTGATTTCTTCCACTCTTCAAATGGATTATCTACTAATTTTTCATATCCTCCAATAGGATTTCCTTTTATGGTCCTAAATTGCTCTAGTTTTAACATCCCTTCTTTTGACTTTAACATTTCTTGGAATTCTTCTTCAGTAATATCTTCAGGTGTAATTTTTGGTGGAACCCATTTGTACAATTTATGGAACAGATCATCTTCATCATCAACAAATCCACGCATTTCAAACCAGGCATCAAAGTCCTCTTTTTCTAAAATTGATTTATCGCGTTTGGTAAGAGCTATAGGAATAAGATGTGATATGGTATAACCAATCACAAGAATATTGAAAGTATTGAGAATTTTAGCAAAAATTTCCTGAGGTGATACATTTTGACTACCTACCACTGCAATATCTTCTTCTAACAAAAGTCCAGTTTGAATATGAACATTAATTGTTGTAATTAATGCAATTGCAAAAAAAGGCAGTACAGCCCTTCTTAGAAATCTTGAGAAATGCGGTCTCTTATAGTAGAATTTTTGAGAACCCACCCAAAATGAAAATTTTCTATATCCAATTACAATCCCAATAATTCCCACTATCATTACCATAAATGCAAATTGAAGTGATTCAGAGGATGCCAGGATCTGTGAAACAGTTTCAAATTCTCCTACTGAAATTTGAGATAATTCTTCTTCAGCCATAACTAATCACTATCTTACTACAATCCGCGTCCTAGAATACAAACGTTAAGGCATCTTATCATAATTTATAGAAAAATTTTGTGCGTGTTGAGCCTGTAACCTTTAACAAGGGTAAACATACTATTTACTAAATGACCTATGTAGAATCAGTTTGGGATGACTCTCCTTCACTAAAATCATATACACTATCAAATTTTCGTGATCTTCCACAGATTCAGAATATTTCTGAAGAAAAACAATTTGAAATGGAAGTTGTGGGAAATGTTTTACCATTTAAAGCAAACAACTATGTTGTTGAACAATTAATTGATTGGAATAACATCCCAATTGATCCAATGTATGTTCTTACATTCCCTCAGAAAGGAATGTTAAAACCAGAACATTATGCAAAAATGGAAAATACTCTAAAAAATACTTCTGATAAAAAGGAAATAGCAAACGTTGCAAATGAAATTCGTTTACAACTTAATCCTCATCCTGCTGGTCAAATGGAATTGAATGTTCCATCCCTAAAAGATGGTACAAAATTGTATGGAATGCAACATAAATACAAAGAAACCTGTCTATTCTTCCCTAGTCAAAGCCAGACATGTCATGCATATTGTAGTTTTTGTTTTAGATGGCCACAGTTTGTAGGAATGGATGAAATGAAATTTGCAATGCAGGAAGGAGAACAACTTGTCCAATATGTTTCAGAACATCCTGAAATTACTGATGTTCTTTTCACTGGCGGTGATCCAATGATCATGAAAGCTAAAATGTTTTCAAAATATGTTGATGCATTACTTGAAGCAAAATTACCAAATCTCAAAACTATCAGAATTGGAACAAAGGCTCTTTCTTATTGGCCTTACAAATTTTTGACTGATTCAGATTCTCAAGAAATGCTGGAAGTTTTCAAAAAGATTTCTGACAACGGATTACATCTTGCATTTATGGCTCACTTTAATCATCTAAATGAATTATCAACTGATGCTGTAAAATCTGCAATTAAAGAAATAAGAAAAACTGGTGCTCAGATTAGAACCCAATCACCCATTTTAGCTCATATCAATGATGATGCAGAAATGTGGGCAAAAATGTGGACAAAACAGGTTCAACTTGGTTGTATTCCTTACTACATGTTTGTTGTAAGAGATACGGGCGCACAACATTACTTTGGCGTGCCTTTAGTCAGAGCATATGAAATCTTTAGAAAAGCATATTCTTCGGTAAGTGGATTAGCACGAACTGTACGTGGACCTAGTATGTCTGCAACCCCTGGAAAAGTGCATGTTATAGGAACTGCGCAACTAAGTGATCAAAAAGTAATTGTTCTGAGATTTTTACAGGGTAGAAATCCTGACTGGGTGCAAGTGCCATTCTTTGCAAAATATGATGAAAATGCAATCTGGTTAGATGATCTTAAACCAGCACTAACTGATAAATTCTTTTTTGAAGATGAGATGAACAATTTCAAAAAATCTCATCCAAATGATGATTATCCTGAAGCCTAAAATTTAACCTGACCATATTGACAATTCTAACTTACTAAACCACATTAGTAAAACAATTTTTGAATATTATTAGTGAACGTAGAACAGGTACTCCAAAAAATACAAGATGAAAAGATTGCATTCATTGATTTTTGGTTTGTAGATATTTTTGGAGAATTACATAATGTTGGAATGCCAAGTTATGCAATTGATAATAGTAGTTTTGTTAACGGTCTTGAGAAATTAGATGCAAGTTCAATTGTTGGTTTTAAATCTGTAAATAATTCTGATATGATTTTAATGCCTGATCCAAATTCATTTAAAATTCTTCCACCCGACTATGATCCAGGGCATAGGAAGAATGCTAGAATATTTTGTGATTTGTATGATGGTAGCACAGATGAGAGTTCAAGATACAATAGAGATTCGAGAAGTATTGCACATAAAGCATCAAAGAAACTAGCCGAATTTGGATTTACTCATACAAATTGGGGACCTGAAATAGAATTTTTTGTATTTGATACCATCAATGTTTATCCATCTCCCTATGCAGCAACACATTCGTATGGCGGTTCAGGTTATTCCATTGAATCTAAAGAATCTCCATGGGCTAAAGGAAATGTAAGTACTGCAATTGATATCAAAGAAGGATACTATCCATCTCAACCCAAAGACACGCTTGAAGGATTTAGAAAAGATGTTTGTGATGATTTATACAATTACTTTGGAATTAGAATTGAAGCTGAACATCATGAAGTAGCAACTTCTGGTCAATGTGAAATTAACCTTGTATATGATGAAATGATACAAATGGCTGACAATGTAATTGGAGTAAAAAATTTAGTTAAAGTTAAGGCTAAACGAAAAAATAAAGTTGCAACATTTATGCCAAAACCAATTTTTGGCGATAATGCATCTGCAATGCATACTCATCAAAGCTTGTGGAATGAAAATTCAAATGCAATGTATGATGAAAATGATGAACTTGCACAAATGAGTCAAACTGGACGATACTATATTGGAGGAATTATGAGTCATGCATCAGCATTATGTGCTATTTCAAATCCAACCACCAATTCGTATAAACGACTTGTTCCAGGTTTTGAAGCACCTGTCAATGTTTGTTGGGGATTGGCAAACAGATCTGCTGCAATACGAGTTCCAATGTATAATAGAAATCAAGAAAAAAGTAAACGACTTGAATATAGAGTTCCTGATCCTACTGCAAATATCTATCTTTTAGAGGCTGCGTTATTACTTGCAGGCTTGGATGGAATAAAAAATAAAATTGATCCGGGAGATCCAATTGAAGAAAATGTCTACAAACTTTCTACAGAAAAGAAAAGAGAATATAGAATTGGTTCATTACCTGTATCACTAAAAGGTGCCCTTGATTCCTTGGCATCTGATTCAAAATTCCTTGAAGAAATTTTCACCAAAGATTTTCTTGATGTTTATTCTGAATTAAAATACAAAGAATATGTTGCATTTGCCCAAACTCCTACAGCTTGGGAAGTTTCAATGTATGCTGATGCATAATTGGTACAAACCTCAAATCTTTACTGACTAACATAGAACATTTTTAAAATCAAAAATGGTTTTTTTAGCATGAGACTCCAAATTCTATTTCTTTTATTACTAATTCCAAGCTCATTTGGTGCTGCTTATGGACATACTATTGATGCAGTAGGAGAATATAGGGTTGAAATTGGTTGGATGAATGAACCAGTTGTTTCAGGAGAAACTAATGGAATTGAATTCTATGTTAGTCCATTAATTGCATGTCCTGAAATATTAGAACCTATGAAATGTGCAGAATCTCAAGAATTTCAAAATGGAATTGAAGGCTTGAAAAAAACAGTAAAGATGCAATTAGTTTACAATGATGAAAGTATCAATCTTCCGTTATCACCTGATCATGACATTCCTGGAAAATACTATGCATTTGTAAATCCAACTGTTTCAGGATTTTATCAAGCAAATGTGTTAGGTTCGATTGAAGACACTCCGATTAGTTTATCAATGCATCCTCCAAAAGTAGCAGAACGTTCTTACATTGAATTCCCTGAGCCATCTGATATTACTGTACAACAAATGATAGATGGACACACTGCATTGATTGAGGATATTGGTGAACTAAAAGATTCAGTGCAACTACTAGAAGAAACTAAACAACAAATGGATATGGGTTATGCAGGAATTGGTGTTGGTCTAATCGGAATAGCAATTGCAGTTGTCGCACTTGCAAAATCTAAAAAGAACTAATCAGAATTCATAAAATCTTTTCTTCTTCTCAAAAATAAATACAAAACAGCTCCAATTGCAATAATTGCTAGTCCTACAAGAACTATTTCTATCTCAAATTGTAATGCCATGTAAGCAGTTGTTCCAAACCCAAACAATGGCAAAATTGGAAATTTTCCAATATTCACTGGAACTCTGAATGGCCTTTCTAAAACAGGTTCAGTATATCTGAGAACAATTACTGCTAAATTAATTGCTGCAAATGTAATTACTACAGCAAAAACCACAATATTTGCAATTATTACAATATCTCCTACAAAAGCAAATGCAATGGAAGTAACTAAAATTCCAATTACTGCAATCCAAGGTGTTTTTGTCTTAGGATGTACCCTACCTAAAAACTCAGGCAGAGTTCCACTTTTTGCCATTCCGTATAGAATTCTGGCCCCAGCAACTAGTGTAATTAGCACAGTACTTGCTGTAGCAAAAAGTGCGATAAGGGATAGTGTAATACTTCCATTCATACCAATTGCTGAATGAGCTACATCAGCTAAAGGAGCAGAAGATGCTGCTAAATCCTCCCAATTTAGAATTCTAATTGCTGCTAGAGAAACTAGAATGTAAATTATCCCGGTAATTACTACCGACAAAATAATTGCTCTTGGAATTGTTTTCTTTGGTCTTTTTACTTCTTCAGCAACATTTGCCATATCCTCAAACCCAATAAATGCAAAGAAAATCAAAACAAATGCAAGAATTATGCCTGTAATACCACTTGGTGCCTCAAAATAATCAATTGTTTCAACTGGTTCCATTGAAAACCCAAGAAAAATGATTAGAACAAGTCCTGCAGCAGTAACCAATGCAAAAATAGTATTTGCCCATGCTGATTCTTTAATTCCAATAAAATTCACAACTGATAAAATTACAATTAGAATTATTGCTCCAATTGTAATAGGCAGTTCTATGAACTGAGTTAGATAACCACCAAATCCTAAAGCAACTGTAGCTGCAACAATTATCGATGTAATTGCAGTGAGCCATCCTATAATAAATCCAAAAAATCTATTCTTGAAAGCATTTTTTACAAAAGTATATTCTGCAGCAGCTTTTGGATATAGTGCAGAAAGTTCTGCATAACTTAATCCGGCAAACATAGCAACTACTCCACCTAGTAAAAATGATATCCACATTGAATTTCCAGCAAACCCTGCAGCTTCACCAATTAGGACGTAGATTCCTGCACCTAGAATTAATCCCACACCATACATAGTAAGATGAAAAAGTCCCATGTGACGATGTAGTTCAGCCATCTCTGTTTTCTCTTAAACTAGAAAATTTAATCCATATCCTACAAAATAGGCGACAGTTGCTGCAATTCCACCAATGATAAGCGTATAGATCCCTGAACGAATTTTTGATTTCTTAACAATTTTTGCTTTGATCATTCCAACAATGAAAAATGCAATTACTACTGAAATTGTTGAATAAAGAAATGTATCAGAATTTAAATTTGAATCAATCGTAAAGAATACAATAAAAGGAATAAGTGGAATCACTCCAATTACGTTAAAACCAATAAATGTACTAATAGAACTCTCAATTGGTTTCTTTTCATCTTCAATTAGACCCAACTCTTCTTTCATCATTGTATCTACCCAAACCTTCTTTCTGGAAGTAATTATTCGAACAATTTCCTCTAATAATTCATCTTTGAAACCTTTTTTTCTGTAAATTTCTCGAATTTCTTCTCTTTCCTCATCTTCTAAATTGTCAATTTCCCACTCTTCTTGTTTTCTCTTCATTTGAATAAACTCATTTCTTGCTTTTGATGCTTGAAAGTTTGCAGCAGCCATTGCAAATCCATCTGCAAAAAGATTTGCAAATCCTAAAATCAAAATTATTCCAGGTGATAATCCAGCTCCTACCACACCTGCTACTATAGCGAAAGTTGTTACTGCACCATCAATGGAACCGTAAATGAAATCCTCAAAATGCCATTTCATGTTATTATGATGCTAGTGCCTTAGCTACATCACTTTTACTAATTATTCCTGCAATGGTATTGTTTCCATCAAGAACTACTAATCCACTAACATTATTTTCTAATAATACATTGCAAGCTTCAGCCAAGTCTTCATTAAATTTGATAGTGATCAACCCCTTTGTCATTACATCTCTAGCCAATGAAATATCTCCAAATCCCTCTTCTGAAAGAAATCCACGCCTAACATTCTCAAAATTTGTTCCTGAAAAATCGTCTTCACTACCAAGTTCAATTGATATTCTAAACAGATCTCTAAATGAAATTATTCCTACAGGCTCTTCTTGTTGATTTTTTACAATTATTCTTGAAATTTTTTTCTCTAACATTTTTCTTACAACTTTATACAATGGTGCAGCTGTATGTGTGGATTCATAATTATGAGTCATAAAATCAACTACTTTATTTTTTTCTGATAGTCTTCTTGCAAAATAATTTACAAGATCACTTTTTGTAACAATTGCTTTTACTTCTTGATCACTTCCTATAGATAATGAACTAATTCCTTTTTCAATCATAATCTTTGCAGCATCTTTGAGAGAAAGATCTTGCTCTACAAATTCAATTGGTTTCATAATTTCTGTAACAGGTATTTCTTCTAATCCTCTTTTTGTGGTCTCTGAGAACAAAAAGAGTCCTATGTCTTTTTCAGTAATTATGCCAATGTGTTTTCCTCCATCATTTACAATTAGCCTACTAATCTTTGTGTTGAGAAGCATTTTGATGGCATCAGAAATTGTAGAATTTTTTATAATAGAAATTGGTTTATTTGAAAATTCAGATATTGACATTTCTTAAAAAATTAGATTTTTTGTATAAAAATTGAAGATATAATTACCAAGTCTGGTTGTGATCAAAGAATTTCAACTATGAAAATTAGTATTTCTGTTTATATTAAATTGATAAAAAAATTACACCATGGGAAAATTCTCAAAAATTCTTGTTCCCCTTGATGGTTCTAAAAATTCCGCTCGTGGTTTGGACTGTGCAATTGAAATTGCAAAAGGTAGCGGTGCTGAAATTACTGGTTTTTACGTATTCCATTTACCAATTGCAGCAGGAATAAAATACACACAAAAAATGAAAGAAGATGCCCAGAAAAAGGCGGTAAAAGCTATTGGCCCTGCAATGAAGAAAGCACAAAGTGCTGGTGCCAAATTCAAGTATTTTACAGGCGGTGGTCATACAGGTTCTGAAATTGTCAATTATGCTAAAAAAGGCAAATTTGACATGATTGTGATCGGTGCAAGAGGTATGGGTGGTGCAAGAGAGGCATTTCTTGGCAGTACATCAAATTATGTCATGCACAAAACCAAGATTCCTGTACTAGTTGTCAAATAGTACATCTTTTTGATTTTTCTTTTCACATCCTTGATATTCTGTAAATGTAATAACCTACAAGTATAGGAATTATGAAAAATTATTCGGGGACTGCCAGATATGGTTGAAAGTAATTATGATATTTTAGGAATTGTTGAAGGAACTACTGAAAAAGAAATTCGTGATGCATTTAGAAGATTAGCTCTACAATATCACTCTGATCGTGGTGGCGAAAATGAACAATTCATAAAAATCAAACAAGCATATGAAGATCTAAAAATTGGTAAAAAATATCCTGAAACAGATATTGAAAAAATAAAAAACTCTAGAGTATATTCTGATGAATCTGAATCTGATGTTAGAAGAAAAAACCAGATCTTGGGTCAACAATTATCCAAAGAGATGAAAACAGCTGAAGAATGGGCTGGAGCACATAATAGAGCTAATTCAACTGGTTCAAAACTATTTGGTTCAAAAACTCTTGGTGAAATGGAATTTGAAAGAAAGGCTAATGGTGCTTTATCGATTAAAGGAAATTTCATGGCAGGAAATTTAACTTATGATGGACCAATTACCATGCAAGGAAATATCACTAGTCCATCTTGGACTCAAGAATTTCAAACAAATATTCATCTAACAAAAGGAGATTTCAAATTCATTGATCCTTTAGAAAATAAGTATAAAATTGAAAATGGTGCTAAAATTACTGTAGATAATGGAAACGTTGTAGTCGGAAATATTTTTGGTAGAAAATTTAGAGTTGAAGATCCTGATGGCAAAGTTGGTGTCTACAAAATTATGGAACATCGTACTAATGTCTCTGCTCCAAATGGAAAAATTATTGCTGAAAATGTAGTTAATACTGTATCAATAAACGCTGATACCGTCATTGTTCTAAATGTAGAAGATGATGTGATAATTTCTGCTCGTGAAGTCTTGTTTTATGGGGGCAAATTCACGTATGACTCTATTATCAAACTAAAAGAAGGCGGTTCAATTCGATTCTTTGAAAATTTCTCTATTCAAGGACTAAGTGGTGATGCTAAAATTGAGTTAGAAAATGGAAAGAAAATCAGATTATTTGATCTCAAAACAAAGAAGATCAAAGATTTAGCTGATGAATTTGTTCCTAACAAACAGAACTATGCAAATGATGCTACAATGGTCGGTCATGGATTCACAATCACATATGAAATGCTCAACAACCTTTCAAAAAAACCATCAAAAAAACAAAAATCAGGTTGGGCATCAAAGTTTGGTTTTTCTAAAAATTAATCAGATTTCGTTCCAAAACCCTCAAGATTTCTTCTTCTGACTTCAAAGATATTGTAACCGTATTTTTGCTTTAATTCAATTATGCATAATTCTGAAAATTCATATTCTGAAAAATCCCTAAAGATTTTTTCAACATTCTCACCTACAACTAGGCTATTTTTTGGACAAAGTGAATTAATTTTGAAACAACGATTAACAGTAGGACCAAAAACATCGCTGATTTTTGAAGTAGTACTTTCAGCTACTTTTACAGGTCCATATGTTAAACTAATTTTATAATCTAATTGAGGCATGTTTTCTTTTTTGAGTTCTTCTTGTAGTTTTCCATGTGATTCAACCATGCACATACAACATTCTAGAGTATTTTTGAGCTGTTCATCATTTTTGGTATCAATATTTGCAAATCTGAACATCAATGCATCTCCAATATTTTTTATAACTTCTCCTTTGTGTTGTACAATTATCTTTGCCATAAAATTCAAAAATATTTCATAAAGTTTTGATATATCTTGATCAGATAAGTTTGATGAAATTCTAGTAGAATCTGCCATGTCAATTACTCCTACACAATCATTTTCTTCGTGTTGAGAGAACTTTAACAACATATCACCCTCGAGTTGCTTTATGACTTCATCTTTTTGTTTAATTTCAATTAATGATTCTTGTAATTTCTGTGCCATTAAATCAAATGCACTGGATAATTCTGCTATTTCATCTCGTGTTTTGATATTAGTTCTGACATCAAACTCACCATCTGCAATCTTATTTGCAGCTTTTTTTAGTGCACGTAATGGATGTGATAATGACTCAGCAGCAAAAAATGCAACTAATCCCATCGCAAGTATTATGAGTAAACTAGTAAGGATAATTCTAGTTTGCAGAATTTTTATTGGTTCAACTAGCTCTGTTTCATCCATTTCTGCAAGTAATACAATTCCAAATTCTGGCATACAGTAAGATGATCCATAAATTGAAATTCCTCTATAATCAGGATAAATTCCAACATACTCCATGTTATTAGTAAAACACTCTTGAACACCAACTGTATCTACTCGTTGTTCAAATACTGCATTTTCAAAAAATCTAGATTCAGATAACATTACAAAGTCACTATTAACGATGTATACTTCTCCTGTTTCACCTAATCCACTTCTGTTAAGTAAAACATTGTCAATTGCAGCAGTTCTCATTCTAGAAATGATAACTCCAATTGCTTCATCTCCAATTTTACTCTCTGCAGCATAAACAGGAGTAACAACAATCATTTTTTTGCCTGTACCAGAAGGTTCAAAATCCACAAATGACCCCTTTAATCCTCTTTGAAAGTAATCATTTTGAGTATAATCTTCATTAGATATTCCAGCAAGTGAAAAGAAAACATCTCCGTTCTTACCAATTATTTTAGTATCTTCAAATCCAATTGAGAATCCAACAAGCTCTTGAAATGCTTGTACTTGGATCAAAAAGTCTCTACGTTTCTCTTCTTTGATTGATTTTAGTTCTAGTCCCGAAATCCCATCCATATCTGAAACCAATAGTCGAATCATAGGATCATTTGCAAGAATTTTATTTTGTTCTATTCTTGTTTCAAAAAGTAATCTTAATGATTCTCCTCTAATATCGGATTCACCGTGTAATAATTCTCCACCTCTTTCTCTGAGAGTTTCACTGGAGTAATCTATGCTCATGTAAGATGTAATTCCTAAAGCCGTCATTGTTACAAGCATGACAAGTAAAACAAGTTTTTTACCAAGATTTATTGAAACTGCCAATTTTGTTCTTTATTGTTTTTATGTAAATATCAAGGCTTCTAGTCTTATTGATTGTGCTATGTCTGAAAGAAATTCTACCAATGATAATTATTATTATTGATGAAAATGACATATATCGTTTAATTATGATTCTAGAGGTGTAAAATCATGAAATTCTTACTGTTAGTTTTTACACTTACAATTTTAGGCTCAACTTCTTTTGCTTTTGGTGCAGAATACATTGTTGATATTCCATTTGGTGCATACAATCCTGAACTAAATACTCCTGCAGAAGTTTGGTATGATCCTCCTTTGATCAATGTAATTGTTGGCGATACCATTACCTGGTATAATGATGACAGAGAAGCTCATACAGTAACTAGTGGTGATGGTCCAGGACGTTTTGGCTGGATGGATAATAGAGATTTTGGAACTCCAGATGGAGTTTTTGACAGTGGTAGATTTTTGCCAGGCGAATCTTGGTCATACCAATTTGAAGAGTCAGGAAGATTTTCTTATTTTTGTGTTATTCATCCTTGGATGGATGGCATGGTAATTGTTGAAGAAGCTATCCCTGATTATCCACATGATGCAACAGGTAAAGAAATTCAATTTCCTATTTTACAATATACTCCAGATAACGCAATTGAAGTTGATTTATCATGGGATCCTCCTGTAATCAGAACTCATGAAAAAATTCAATTTGTATATCAATTCTATGATCCACAAACAAATTCTAATCTTGCTGAGATGAAATACAACTTTGTAATTTTCCAAAATGGACAAGAAATTTTTCGTGATGAAGGATTAAGTCAAATTGGCGGTGATTATAGAAATTTTGTATTCTCCAACTCTGGCTCAATTATTGTTAGGATTGAGGGAATTCAAACTCCATCACTTTTAGCTGAAGAAAGTGTTACTGTATTTGGAGATGTAGAAAACAAAGAACAAAGATCAGTTGATTTTACTACTGCAGTTTATGATAATCCTGAAAAAACATCACATGAAGAATATCACATAAAACCTGCGCAAAGATTAACCACTTATTACGAATTAATGATTTTCATTATTCTTATTCCTGCTGTAATGTTTATTGTTGCATTACTCTGGTTAAAGAGAAAACCAAACATACCAGAAACCAAGCCTGGGGCTGTTAAAATCTAAAATAAGAAAAAGAAATTAAAAGTTGAACTAATCTAATCGATTAATTCGGTCCAACCTTTTACGAAGACTGAATCTTTGTGGAGTGGAACTGGTTGTCCAACAGTAAAGTCCATTGGTCTCATCCAAAAGATTGCTTTTGTTGGGCATACACCGATGCATGCACCATCAGAAATACATCTCTCTGGGTAAAAGACAAATGCTTTACCTCTCTTCCAGCCTTCAACTGGTTTTACTCTAAGGACATCTGGACCAAGTGTTGTACAGATTTCTACACATAGTGCGCATCCGATACACATTTGTTCGCTTATGTCTGGAATAATTCCTACTGGCATAACAAAATAAAATCTTGATTTGGCATTAATATAATTTGCCTAAAAATCTGGTGTTATAACGGCGTTTGAAATTTTATAACGCCGTTTGAATTTTTGATCGCATTTTGCACCAGTTTTTGAGTTAGATCTTGAAAATCTTGGTACTCTCAATTATAGGACGAATAATCAAACTGCTCTCAGTTTTCTTTAGGTGGTAAACTCCTGTTTTAGCTGATTTTATGATTTGTTTTCCACCTGGAGTTAAAATCCAACCTTCATTTTCTTTTTTTCTAGCCATTGCAGTTATGATTATTGAAGAATCTGTATCTCTACCCAATGATGCAAGTAACATAATACATGAGTTGATGAAAATTGCTGATTCTAAATCTTCAAACATATTGTATACTCCATTAAATGAATCAATTATTACAAGAAAATTTTCTTGAGATACCTTTGTGATTATTTCGGCAAATTTTTGTTCCCAATTTTCTTTTGTAGGGTGAAATATAGTTAGATTACTTTTCTTTTGAATCATTCCTGATTCTACATATCCAGTATAAAGTAAATCCAAATCTACAAAAATTATTGGTTTTTCAACAGAGTTGATTAATTTATTGAGAAACTCTGCTTTATGAAATGGTTCTGAACAAAGTACAATGTTAGGTATGTTATCTTTAAACTCATTTTGAATATGGACTAATTTACTATCTAAAATCTGGTCAGGACTTTTATCCAACACCCATTAAGCATTCTACAGATATAATAATGAATTTAGCATCAAAGGACATCTCAGATGATTTTCCAGATTCAGATAAAATCTATCTAAACAATGCGTCAGTATCACTAATGCCTAATCAAAGCATAGATGCAATGAAAGAATTTCTAATATCTTACAATTCAATTGGTCCAGATTCAAAAGAATCAGAACCATTTGTAACTGAAAAATTACGAGATGTGAGAAAAACCATAGCAAAAATTATCTCCTGTCAACCGGATGAAGTAGTTCTAACCCAAAGTACTACTGATGGAATCAATATCGTTGCAAATGGACTTTCATTTGATGAGAAATCTAACATGATTATTCGAGGAATGTCACATGAACACCATTCAAACTTTTACCCATGGCTAAAACTAGAAGAAAAAATTACTCTAAAAAATCTCTCAATTGACAAAGATGGATTTTTCACACTAGAAGACTTGGAATTACTAATAGATGATAAAACAAAATTAGTTGCTCTAAGTCATGCTTTGTACAACACTGGTTCTATCTTACCTCTAGAGGAAATTTCAAAAATTCTTCACGATGTACCTTTTTTTGTTGATAGTGCACAAACCGTAGGATGTATTGATGTAAATGTTTCAAAAATAAATTGTAATTTTATGTCCTTTAATGGTTCAAAATGGCTTTGTGGTCCAATGGGAACTGGTTTATTTTATTGTAATAGAAAATCAAGTGAACTGTTAGAGCCAAGAACTATTGGTGGCGAATCTGCAATGATCTATGATGATACAAGTCTAGCATTCAAAGAACTTCCTGATAAATTCCAAACAGGTTTTAGAAATTATGTTGGAATTGTTGGATTGGAATCTTCTGCAAATTATTTACTTGATTTTGGTCTAAACAATATCCGTGAAAAAAATAAGTATCTCTCAAATCTTCTAAGAGAAGAACTATCAAAGATACCAAAAATTATTTTGTATGGACCTGAAGATCCTGATTCTAGAACAAGTATTGTATCTTTTAACATAGATGGAATGGATTCACAACAAGTAGTTGATAGACTTGAAAAACAAAACATAGTCTTGGCTCTAAGAGAAATTATGGAACAAAAGATTGTACGAGCATCACCTCATTTCTTTAATACTGAATCAGAAATTATGTCAGTAGTAGATGCAATAAAGAATCTATAGATTCTCTTGCTCTTCTATAACCATCATCGTTAGAGTAGATTGTACTTTGGTAATTTTTCTGATTTTATTGGTAATGATTGAGCGTAGTTTTTCTGCATCATCTGAAGACAATTTCAAAACAATATCGTATACCCCATAAACTCCTTGAACTTCATAGGTTACATCCTCATCTGTAAGAATTTGCTTCACTTCGTTGATAATTGATTCATCTGATCCTAAATCAGAATTTAATAGAACATATGCAGTAGGCACACGAAATTTTTGCTCAAAGAGTATTTAACTTTTCATAATTCAAAAATTGATTAATTAGCATTTTGTGCTATTGATGTGAAACCAATCGATCTAACACTTACAATATCAAAATCTATTCCAAGTTTTCCTGGTTCTCCAACCCCACAATTCATTTCTTGGTCAAATCTCAAAGAAGATGGATATAATCTAGAACTTTTGTTCCTGAGCTCTCATACTGGAACCCACCTTGATGCTCCTTTTCATTTTGTCAAAAATGGTATAAAAATTGACCAAATCCCACTTGGCAGATTAATAGGAAAAGCAATTCTAATCAAAATAAAAAAGTCAAAAAATTCTCCAATTACAAAATTAGACATTATTCAATTTGAGAAAAAGAATGGTTCTATTCCTAACAATTCATCTGTCTTCTTTTTTACAGACTGGCAAAAAAACCTCAAAAAAGATAATTATTTTACGGAAAATCCTGGATTGGCATTATCAGCTGCTAGATATCTTTCAGAAAAAAAGACAAATCTTGTTGGAATAGATTCGCCAAGTATAGATCTTGGAAAAGATGAATCATTTAGTGTTCATCACGTTTTATCAAAAAATAATATCTTGATAGTAGAAAATTTGGCAAACTTGAATAAAATCCAATTAAAGGAATTTAATTTTACAATTCTTCCACTTAAACTAAAAGATGCAACAGGTTCGCCTGTAAGAGCAGTTGCACATTAAACATTTCGTAATGCTAAAAATATAGTAGCTGTTAACATCTTACATGAGCAAGCCTGGTAATCTGTGGAGAAAGGTTCATGGAAAAATTACAAAAAAGCCAACAAACTTTTCTTGGTTGATTGATGAAAAATTAGCAGGCTCTGGTATGCCTACAAGTTTTGATGAATTTGATTGGATTGTAAACCAAGGCGTAAAATCAATTGTAACTATGACTGAAAACGCTCTTCCTGATAATTGGACACAAAATATTGACTATCTTCATGTTCCAACTCCTGATCTAACTGCACCTGATATGGATAAGATTGATTCTGCAGTTGATTTTATACATGAACAAATTACAAATGATCAAGCAGTAATGGTTCATTGTGCAGCTGGTATGGGAAGAGCTGGAACAATACTTGCATGTTATTTTGTAAAATACCAAAAATTTTCAGCAGAAAAAGCTATTGAAATGATCCGTGAAGAAAGACCTGGTTCTATACAATCTGAAGTGCAAGAACTAGCTATTGGTTTTTATGAAAAACATGTAAAAAATTAAATTGATTCTGAAACTAGTTTACCATCAACTATTTTGATCTTCATAATTTTATTATCTGAAAAAGTTACAGTTAATTCATCATTTGAATCAGAGTCTTCAATTTTTAGAATTTCTTTCATTTTGAATTCTTCAACATCTATCATTCATTTTCACCTATTCTGGAATTGACACCGTCTCTATTTTACCATCAACCACTTTAATGAATAGAAATCTATTATCCTTCATAATGAAAGTTATGCCGCCCTCTTTATCAGGATCTTCTATTTCAAGAAGTGGTTGTCCTAACAAACCATCATATTTTGCCATACTAATTCACCAAAAAAGTTCCTTATATCCCTAATTGATTTTAATCTCAATTTCTCTAGAATTATTCTTTACATTTCCTGGTTCTGTAAATTCATGTTTCTGCCAAGATGCAAATGCTTCAGCACCAATTTTGTGAGTCCCTTTACCCAAGTCCTCTGCTTTGAAGACAAATTTTTCATTAAAGTCAAATAATTCCTGTCTGACTTCTTCTTCTGTAAGTCTGATAAATGGCTCAAAATTTTTGGCCACTTGGACCCAAATTCTTCTATCTTTCATAGGATTGACAAGTTTAGGATTTCTAGTCCAGAATATGGATGCCTTTCTGTAGGTATCAATTGTTCTGCCCAACTCTTTTTTCCTAAATCCTCCAGAAGTCAGTTTTACACCACATTTCAATTTGAATGAAACATCGTTTTTGTTGTATGCCTCAGTCCAATTTGCTTCATTAAATGCATCTCTTAGGTCGCCTTCAACTGAAAATTGGACATTTATCTCAATATTTTCATCTGATGCGTATTCATCCTTGGATTTTACCAATTCTATGTCTGAAATTCTACTTTCTCCCATTTCTACTGCTCATAATGATTTATATCCGCAATAAGTGCTTTTTCTGAATACATGAACGCACAAGTGATCAGTTCAGAAGCCAAAGAAATCAACCTTTCAATCACTGAAACCGATATTGGAATTTTGTACCTAATTCAACATGAACTTCTAAAAGAATCAAATATTGATTTTGCAGGTGTTATTGTAAAACATCCACTAACTAACGAATGTTGGATGAGAATTAATTCTAGTTCAAAACCACTAGGTGAAATAAAGAAAGCCACTGATTCAGCAATCAAAATGGCAGATGAGTTCAAACAATTATTCAATTCAAAACTTAAGGTAAATTAGATTGAAGTTTTGCCCCAAATGTGAGGTCAAATTAAAAAAAGGTACTTCAGGCCTTCAATGCTCAAAATGTGGTTATACAGAAGGTGCAGAAGAAAAACAGACCAAAAAAATTATTGAAACTGAAGAACAAGAAGAATCAATTTTAGCTTTTGAAGGAAATGAGGGAGAAGAATCTCATCCAACCATCAAAATTGAATGTGAAAAATGTGGACATGATGAAGCGATTTGGTGGATGCTTCAAACAAGAAGTGCAGATGAACCAACAACACAGTTCTATCGCTGTACAAAATGTCAGCATACTTGGCGTAATTACGCATAACGTTTAACTGGAACATAAAGTCAACAAAGTTGATTTGACTTTTGGAGCAAAAACTAGTGGTTCTGATGATCTAAAGGCAATCATTTCTGCAATTTCTACTCTTGTAGAAGAGGCAACATTTGTTGCAACAGCAGAAGGAATTTCATTTAGAGGAATGGATCCATCTCATGTTGCACTTATAGATATTTCATGGCCTAACTCTGCATTTGAAAAATACGAATGTGATAGCGATATAAAATTTGGAGTAAGAATTGATGAATTCTCAAAACTCATCAAAAGAGCAGACAAAAAAGATAGTATCGAAATTAGTATCTCTGAACAAAACATGTTACTAGTTACAGTTGGAAAAAATAAAAAATACAAAATGCGTTTGATTGAAAGTTCTGCAACAGATACCCCATTACCAAAAATACCATATGATTCTAAAATCATATTGTCTTCATCAAAGTTTGACAAAATTTTAGGTGATGTTCAAGTTGTATCTGACTATCTAACAATACACACGTCTGATTCTAAAGGCGATTTTTCAGGAAAAGGTGATTCTGGAGAAGTTGTAATTGATTTAGACAAAGATGATGAAGACATTGAAGAGATTTCTTCTAAAGAAGATAGTGAAGGAACCTACAGCCTAGAATATCTAAATCCTGTAGTAAAAGCCGTAGGAACCACTGCAGGCTTTATCACATGTGAATTTTCGAGCGCAAAACCACTTAGAATTGAATTCAAAGTCGCCAATATTGGTAGAATTCACTTTTACTTAGCTCCACGCGTGGAAAGTTAAAGCATTTAAAGATTAACTAATTCAGGTATTTTGAAATGAGACTAGTAATAAAATATGGTGGAACATCAATTTCATCTGCAAAAGATATTCGAGCAGTAGCTAATCATCTAAATTCATTATCAAAGAAAAATGAAATTGTTGTAGTGTGTTCGGCAACCAGTGGAACAACAGATGATCTAATAGAAATATCTGAATCAATAAAGAAAGAAAATAAATCAAAAGCAGAACAGCTTGCATCCAAGATTACTAATAGACATAAACAATTAGCAAAACAAACTATCAAAAAAGCAGACTTGCGTAAAAAATTATTAAAAAACTTTGACGATGATTTTGAAGAACTTGTTGCATTAATTGATGGAATGGTACTATTGGGAGAAGTTACTCCTAGAACAATGGATTATCTATTTTCATTTGGTGAACGGTTATCAATAAAACTAGTTTCAATGGCAGTTAATGATTCTGGGAAAAAATCAGTACCACTAACTGGAAAAGAGGTTGGAATAGTAACTGATTCTAACTTTGGTGAATCTAAACCACTTATTGATACAACTAGATTAAGAGTTTCAAAAACGGTGGAAAATCTTTTTTCAAAGAAAACAATACCTGTTGTAGGTGGCTTTGTTGGTGCAGATCAACATGGTCATATCACCACTTTTGGACGAGGCGGTTCAGATTATTCAGCAACAATAATTGGAACTTGCGTAAAAGCAGATGAAATCTGGTTGATGAGTGATGTTGATGGTCTAATGACTGCAGATCCAAAAATAGTCAAGAATGCAAAATTGCTTAAAGAAGTATCATACATTGAGGCAATTGAAATGGCATTATTTGGCGCAAAACAGATTCATCCACGCACATTTGAGCCTCTTTTATCAAAGAAAATTCCAATGAAGATTAGAAGTTCCTTTAATGTGAAAAATGAGGGAACTCTAGTTACAGCTTCACCATCATCTTCAGTAAAAAATACTGTAAAGTGTGTTAGTAATGTTAGAAACAATGGATTAATTGACATTCAAGGTGGTAGTATGGTTGGAACTCCTGGTACTGCTGCAAAAATATTTGCAACATTAGCAAAAGCTGGAATTAATGTAATGATGATATCTCAAAATCCCTCAGAATCTAGCATAACAATAGTAGTCAAGAACACTGATCTTGACAAAGCAGTAAGTTCACTTGAAATGGAACTTTTAGGAAAAATTATCAAGAAACTAGAAGTAACGACAAATGTAGCAATCATTGCACTAATCGGTTCAGGAATGCGTGGAACTGTAGGCGTTGCTTCCAAAGTCTTTGCAGCAGCTGAGAAAAACAAAGTCAATGTTTCAATGATCACTCAAGGCTCATCAGAACTAAACTTGGCATTTGTTGTTAAAAATTCTGATACAAATTCAGCTGTTCGTGCATTGCATAACGCATTTGCATTAGACAAAATCAATTAAGATAAAATCATTTAAGGGAATAGCCTCAATGAAACTTGTTGAGAAAATTACTTGCCATATTGATTATTGGAATTTTTGCAACAAGTATCATTACAATATCCTCATTGTCTGATCAATTTGCTGATGCAGGTTCTAGAAAAAAGATCCACTTTACACAGACCTTTACTTCCTCTCAAGATCCTGGTCAAGGGCATGAAAATCATCAATTATCTCTAATTTTGTCGCCTAATGAGGGTACAATCTATGATGGTTCTATGACATTTACCTCTAGTGAACCTGTTCAGATTGTTGTTTTACATGAAATTAACTCAAATGACGCAAAAGGACAGCCTACATGGACAATTGATGGAGATACTGTTTATGGATTATCTCTAATTGATCTACAAGAAAAATCTGGTTCTTTTGAATTTACAGGAGCTGCACTTGGTTTGCACTCACCAAATTCAGAACCATTTACTTCTACTGTAAGTGTTGATGGATGGATAAGAGGACAACCAACTGAAATCATTATGCAAAAAATTGAATTAGAAAAAGAAGAACCAACATCATTACTTTCAAGGGCAAATGTTCCAGCCACAATTCCAATGCATAAAGGAATCTATGCCGGTGAACAAGTTTTGTATATTATTACTGATGGAAGTGATGAAGAATATGCAAAGGAATTATCAGAAAAGCAAGAATGGAATGTAGAACTTGCAACTGTTCTGGCTGATGTTCCAGAAGACACTCTTCAAAAAATATTTGTTTTCAAAAATGGAGTTAAAGGAGATGGACTGTATGGATTCCAAGATGAAGTATTCAGCAGTACTCCTCAACAAGAATCACAATACAGTGCATTATCTTCTGTAATAGAAGTAACATGGAAGACAGGTCAAAAAGAAATTGTATTTGAATCTGCTACAGATGTAATTGCAGCTGAGGAAGGTGGAAGAATTGAATTCAATGAAACTGGAGTTGTACTCAATACTCCGCACATTGTCTGGCCTGATGGACAGATGCAATTACGCTCAGATAATGAAATCACAGATGATATGCCCTATGGAGGAGGCCAAATTACTGAAATTAATGAAGAAGAAATGACTGTCACATTTGTCGCTCATAGAGGTTGGGGCCCTGATGGAAGAACAATTTACTATATTGTAACTGATGCTACTCCGTCTGGACCTGCTGAAATGATGGGAGTAACTTCGTCTCCAACTTCAGCAAATTTGATTGCTCATTCGGGAGCAGTTGATCTCTTCCAGTTCAAAAATGGAATTAAAGGCACAGGTCCATTAGGATTTCAAGCTGGAATTGCAGCAGCTGCATTAGGTGATGAAAATTACAGTCCTATGTGGAGAATATATCTAATTGAATGGAATGATTCAGAAAATGCAAAAATTCTAGAAACAAAATCTGATATTGATTCATTTAGAGCAGATGATCAGATTACTGTCAGCATAGCAAGACCAACGAATAGTGAACATATAGTAAATTGTCCATTTATTGATCCTTTTCAATAATTCACTAAAGGGATAAATTACTTGCAAGCAGATTTGTTTTAAAATTGACCGGAAAATTGAACATTGTTGGTGTTGGTCCTGGAAATAATGATCATATGACATTTAGAGCAAAAAAAGTAATCAGTGAAAGTGATATCATTATTGGTTATGAAACATATGTAAATTTAGTTTCAGATCTTATTGAAGGAAAAACAGTTTATCGTTATGCAATGACTCAAGAAGTTGAAAGAGCTCATCAATGTATTGATCTTGCAAAGTCAGGAAAAATCGTATCTCTTGTATCTAGTGGAGATCCCGGAATCTATGGAATGGCTGGACTAATCTATGAAACTCTAGCTGAGAGTGGTTGGGATCCAAAAGATGGACTTCAAGTAGAAATAGTTCCAGGTGTGTCTGCACTGAATTCATGTGCATCCATTATTGGCTCACCATTAATGTCTGATTTTGCAGTTGTAAGTATGAGTGATTTGTTAGTTCCATGGGAAGTTATTGAAAACAGAGTAGAGTCCGCAGCAAAAGGCGATTTTGTTCTTGTAATTTACAATCCCGCCAGTAAGAAAAGAGTTCATCAGTTACAAGATACTAGAAAAATTCTATTAAAATACAGAAAACCCACAACACCTGTTGCAATTATTGTTGGTGCATATAGAGAAGCTCAAACAATTGTAATGACTGATTTAGAAAATCTACCAAACCATTCAGACAAATTAGGAATGACTAGTACAGTAATTGTGGGAAATTCATCTACATATTCTTACAAAGATCTGATGATAAATCCAAGAGGATACAAATCAAAATACAATTTAGAAGAACAAACTAATCCAGATCTTAAAGTTCAGTAACTTTTCTTGATTGCCTCATGTAACTCCTCAGTAAGATTAAGCTTGTCTCTAATTGGAGATACTATTTTCACCAAATAATTCCCAACTGTTTGCTTCAAATCTCCTGGATGTAACTTTTTTTCAGCAAAATCCGATTCAAGTTGATTATAATCTTGATATGATACATTTCCACCAAATTTCTCAGGTCTTTCCACACTCATCTCATCAAATTCATGGAAAATCACCGTCTTTGCAATTTCTAATAGTGGATTATTCTGTATGTTTGCCTCTTCACACCAGGCTTTGTTCATCTTTTTCTTAATTTCTTCATCAGTATTGTGAATAAAGACACCTGAATTTGGATCAGATTTGCTCATTTTTCCTAAAATTTGTGAGTCACTGGTATCTGCAGGCTTGGATAGACCTGGCAACAATTTATGATGTACTGCAACTGGTACTTTCCATTTCATTTTAGGAAATATTTCTCTGACTAGCATGTGGATTTTTCTTTGGTCCATTCCTGCATGTGCAATATCAACCTCCAAAGAATGAATGTCAACTGCTTGCATTGCAGGATAAAGTAATTTAGCAACATCTATCTTCTCTTCATTTTCAGAACGTCCCATTATTGTTAGAGTTCTCATTGTTCTAGCTAATGACATGTGCTTTGTAAATTTCACAAGTTCTGACCAATATTCTGTTTTTTCTTCATAAAGTTTTGAACCTAAAATGATTTCAGCATCAGGGCAAACTAGTTTGAAAGCATCTTGATAATATTTTGAAACCTTAGAAATTGTTTCCCAATTACCTCCTAATTTATCATTAATTAGCGTGTGCCAATCTGCAAGAAAAATTGTACACTTTACACCAGCTTTTGCAAAATCATTAATCTTGAATCCTGTACTGATTAAACTTCCAAGATGTAAAAAACCAGAAATCTCTAGTCCAATGTAATGTTTTGGAGAAGAATTTGTTTTGAACAATTCAATTAATTCATCACGTGTAACAACTTCCTCAGTTGGTGGTCTTTCAATCAAATCAACTTTTTCAGTTATGTCCAAATCAAATCAACTTTTGAGTGGTAAACGTATAAAGTTATTCAAAGAATTTTTGGAAAATTAGAACCTTTGAATAGAGGATAACTCAATTACTATCATGACTCTTGAAGAAGGACTAGACTTAATTGAAAATTACAAAAAAGGTATTGAAAAATTCTTAGAGACATTACCTGAACAATCTGTTCAACTAGGCACAGAAATGGTCAAAACTCTGACTATGAATTCAAAAAATGAGATAAAAAATTTAGAAGCCATAGAAAAAGCCCTAAAACGACCTCCAAAGTATGAATCAGGACTTTCTGAATAACAAAAAACCTATTTACAATTTTTCTTGTGTTTTCTTAAATCTTCTTGAGTGTTAAATTCTGTTCCACAAACTCTGCATTTTTCCTTTTTCTTGTTATGAGCTATTTCTTGATGTTTCTTTAATCTCTCTGAATCTGAAAGGATAGTTCCACACTTTTTGCACTTTAATTCATTTTTATTTCCACCAAACAATCCCATGATATTATTTAATCATACTAGAAGAAAAGTCTTAAAATTTCAATTATCAAACTTCTGGTTTATCTAGTGGTTTTCTAGGTTTTGTACTAAGATAGAATGCATGAGTGCTAATGATGAATGCTGCTAGAAACATTTTGATTGCAAAAATTGTATTCCAAGGCCGATCTGGATCGGGATATGCAATCGATAATCTATCAATATCTGGCAGTACACCATCAATAATTCCTGCAGAAATTTGAGCAGTTAATACTGAAAAGTTGTACATCACTTCAAACAAAGTTATGATTGAAAAGCCTAATAACATTAACTGTAGTAATGCCATTCTTGTTCCAACAATTTTATTTCCTGCAGTTCTTCTCCAACCTATTCTAGATACACAATACCAACCAATTATTGTAGAAAAAAATATCCATGTTGATACTCTTGCAAAATTTTCAAATGGAATAGTTGTATTGTGTATGGCTTCTCCCATCACATATGTTCCATTTTCCATCCACTCAATCATTGTAACATACACTCCAAAGATTAGTGATGAACTCATAATGAATCCACAAATATAGAAAATATACAGAAAAACTTTGTATCCTTTGTCTGTCTTTTCTAAATGACGTGGTTTCATTATGCCGATTGCCAAATTTTGAAATATAAAAATTCATGCGTAGTAATTGTGTTTATACAGTAGTACTAAGGACAAAATTTGTGAAAATTCCAATTAACACGCCTATTTTAGGCAAAGAAGAACTCTCAGCCGTAGTCTCAGTAGTAAAATCAGGAGGGCTTACTTCAGCCTCTAAAGATGGAGGGAAGAATGTACAGGAATTTGAAAAATTAGTTAAAACTTTTACCAAAACAAAGTACGCTGTTTCAGTAAATTCTGGTACTGCTGCTTTACAAGCAGCACTATATGCACTTGATATCAAAAAGGGAGACGAAGTTATTGTTCCTTCTTTTACATTTGTTGCTAGTGCAAATGCAATTGCATCTACTGGTGCTAAACCTGTTTTTGCAGATATCTTAAAAGAAAATTTTACAATTGATCCTGAATCAATTACAAAAAAGATTACTAGAAAAACCAGAGCAATAATGCCTGTACATCTGTATGGTCATATATCATCACTTGATAGAATTAAAGAAATTGCAAGAAAGCATAATCTTTCAGTAGTTGAAGATGCTGCACAATCACTTGGCTCAACTTTTAAAGGAAAACATACTGGAACATTTTTTGAACTTGGATGTTATAGTCTCTATCCAGGAAAAGTAATAACTTCTGGAGAGGGTGGAGTGATAGTTACTAACAATAGAAACCTCCATGAAAAATTACAGATGATTAGAAACCATGGCATGATTAAAGGATATGACTCCAAAATATTTGGATTAAATCTAAGACTACCTGAAATTAATGCTGCTATAGCTAAAATCCAAATTAAAAAATTACCAAAATTTATTCAGTCTAGAAGACGAAATGCAAAACTATTATCTGATTTACTATCTGATACAAAAATAAAAATTCCTTTTGAAGGAAAAAATGAAAAATTTAATTGGTCATTATACACTATTGCAACAAAAAATAGAGATTCAATTTTAAAGAAACTCAACTCAAAAGGTATCGGTGCTGCAGTTTATTATCCAATCCCTGTTCACAAAATCCCTATTTACAAAATAAAATCAAAATTAAGTAATACTGATTGGGCATCAAAACATGTTTTGTCCTTACCTGTTCATCCAAATGTATCTACAAAAAATGTTGAATTTATTGCAAAAACTGTGCGTGATTTAGTAAATGAATAGCCTTGGAAACATCATTGGCGAAATATGTAAGGTCGTTCTCCCAATAAAGCAGGAGTTTTACCCTGGAAATCCTGACTCAGAAATTGCAATCTGCACGCTTGCAAGCATATCATTACTTGATGATTTGAAGGATTCTGGAATCTTGACCAAAGTGGCAATTATTGGTAGATTGTTTACAGAGAATAAAGGAATTGATAGTATGATACAATATGTTAATGAAAATAAGAAAATAAAAAAAATAATTCTATGTGGAAAAGAAGTTTGGGGCCATAAATCCGGTCATTCGTTATTACAATTACACAAGAATGGAATTGATAAAAATTTCCGAATAATTAATTCTGTTAGTCCTGATCCTTATCTTACAGTTTCTAAAGATATGATAGAATATTTTCAAAACAATATCACAATCATTGATTTAATTGGCGAAACTAATCTTGAAATAATTTCTGAAAAAATTAAGATTCCTTAGTAGCCGTTTCTTTGTCTCTCTCTGTTGATCTCATTTTTCTTTTTGTATTCAGCTACAATATCATCAGGTGTGAGGTTTAATTCAAGTGATGCCTGAACTACAAAATGCCAAATATCGATTAATTCTTCTCTTGCTTCATCTTCATTGAATTTTGTTGGCGTTTTCCACCATTTCCAATTAGTAGTTCTTTGCAGCTCCACTGCTTCATGCATTATTGCAGTAGATAATGCAGACACTCTACCTTCAGCGTCTTTTGGATACCTATCAAGTTTCATCATTTCTGATAATCCTTTTTGAAGCTGGAAAATAGTATCTAATCTGTCTTCAGTTACTTCTTGTGACAATGATAAATTAATTTGAGAAATTATTGAACTTAAGTCTTTTTAGAATCTAATCATTTTTTCATACATCTTGACTCTTTTTGTAATGTCCCCATTTTTGATCTTCAACAGACCATCTAATCCATATCTTTCAACTGCAAATGAACCTAAAACATTACCGTATACTACTGCTTTTTTGATCTCAGAAAGACTAGTTGAATTTTTACTTGCTAGATAACCTATCATGGCGCCTGCAAAAGAGTCTCCAGCACCTGTAGGATCTACTACATCTTCTAATGAAAATCCTGCAGTTGGAAATATTACATCATCATAAAACATGAGTGAACCATGTTCTCCTTTTTTAATAATTACATATTTTGCTCCCCACTGCATCATCTTCTTTGCACATTTTATCAAGTTGAATTCTTTAGTCAGAAGTTTAGCTTCTTCATCATTAATCACAACTGCATCTACAGCTTTAATCATCTTGATTACAGCATCTCTTTTCGTAGATATCCAAAAATCAATAGTGTCACACATTGAAAATTTTACTTTGTCAAATTCTTTGATTAGTGCAGAATTTTGCTCTGGATCATTATTTGCTAAATACACGAATTGAGATTTCCTATATGCTTCTGGTACTGTAGGTTTGAAATCTGCTAGAACATTTAGTTCTGTCTTTAGTGTTGATCTAGTGCTTAATGTATCATCATATTTTCCATCATAACGAAATGTCTTTCCATTTTTGATGGAGAATCCTTCTAAATCAAGATATTTTGATAGTGTTTTGTGATGTTGTTTTGGAAAATCTTTTCCTACAACTGCAATTAATCCAGTATCTACAAAATTACTTGCAGAAATTGCAGCAAATGTTGCAGCACCTCCTAAAACATTCTTTAGTGTTTTTTTAGGAGTTCGAATTGTATCTAATGCAGTTGAACCAAAAACAGTAAGCATTTGTCAAGAAATTAATTTTGATGTATAAATTCTCTTGCTTGCTCTTCTGTTGGATAGTATACAAATGGAATTTCAATAGATGTAAAGAATACATCATATTTTGTTACACCTGTAATTTTTACTGATTGAGTATTATTATCATCTGAATCAGTATGAAAAGTTCCTTTTACAAGTGTACTATCTAGAGGCTGTAATGTGAATGGCTCTAACTGACCTTTACCCATCATCTGTTCATCGGCAATAACAAAGAATTCAGTTGTGCCTGAAGTTAGCATTAGTAATGATGGATTTTCAAATTGTAATTCTATGTTGTATTCAGATCCTTTTTCATTCTCATTTAATAATTCACTTTGAGTTATGCTTACGCCTATCTGTGATGCTGAAGCATATTGTGAATATCCAAAAATACTCATTCCTAGAATGAAGAGAATAACCAATCCTCCCTTCTTTGATGAATTCATGATTGATTTTAAGAAAATTACATTTTAACACAAAAGGGAAAAAATCCCAATAAATTGTGTAAAAGATTTGATCTACTCTTAAAGCTCATTAGAGCTAACAAAATAAATCAAAATTCCATGATTATTCCTTATGGCTAGAATAAAACTCAAGTTAGGCGAGAATGAAATTGAGGTAGATTCTAGAGATTTCTATGTTGATAATCAAACATTAGGAGAAATTATTGAAAACATATCAAGTCATTTACCTGAAAATCATGCTAAAGTGGTTTATGAAACCGAACCAGTTGCAACTTCTCAAATTCCTACCCAATCCGGATTGGAATCCCTTGATGATGCAGAAATTTTTGAACCAGAATTTAATGAACCAACATACATTGCTCCAAATGAAGTAAAATCAAAATTACGTATTTTAGAAACTAGTAGATTCTTTGATTCACCTAGGACAGTTACAGAAACTGTTGAACAATTACGAGAATACGGTTGGGCTGCCAGTCCTCTAGACGTATCAAAGGTATTAGCAAAAATGGCATCAAACAAAGAGATGTTGAAAAATTCTAGTGAGAACAGAACTCACTACTTTGTTGAAGAAGCCTTATTGGCTAACTAGAAAAATTACATTTTTCACAACTAGAAAAAGTCTCTCCATCTAAATGATCAAAATGTGTGTTACATTCATTGCATGTGTGATGCATGTCAAAATACCCGTCTTTTTCTGTCTCTCCAATTCTATTTGACTCTAGATTCGTACTCTTACATTTAATACAATGACATCCACATTCAATTTTCATTATTTTACTCCGATAATGTATGTATAGTTGCAGCACCTATACAAATTATTGGAAAAGAAACGAGAAATTCCAATTGAGATTGATGATCATTTTAGATTATTTGGAAAAGAACCATGGGAAGTAGACTATGGTGAAAAATGCCCTGTTTGTGATGTTAGAATAGATGAGTATGGATTCTGTTCTTGTGGTTCTAGCGGAGATTAAATTTTTTCATAAAAGGCAAGGCAAGAATTACCAAAAATCCCATGATTAATGGTATCATCATTGAAAATTCAGGCACTACTGTTGTTCCTATGATCATAATTTCTCCTGATGTTTTTGGAACCATAGTTACCCAAACATGTGTCCCATTGTTAAAATATTCTTGAAATAGAATTTTTTCATCATCTAAGAAAACTGAATATGGTCCCCATAGTAACTCTAATGGAATTATTGTATTTACAAATCTATTTTCTTCTGAAACATCAAATGTAATGCTTTTTGATGGTTGATCAAAAACAAACCCATTAACATTTGAGTTACTAATGATTTCTACTACAAATTCCTTATCTTCCCA